>NZ_JBKGHJ010000549.1:0-5119 GCF_046520365.1 Corallococcus sp. 4LFB | reverse complement strand
CGCGGTGCGGCGCTGGGAGTCCGCGGCGGTGGACCCCGCCAATGCCCGCCGGCTGGGCATGCTCTGAGCCACGGAGGCGCGCGATGACGGGCGCCATGTGGGTCAGCCTGCTGGCGTGCGCGGGGCAGCTCGCGCTCGCCGGCATCGCGCTCGCCCGCGTGGGAAGGAGCCCCCTCGCGCTGCCGCTGTCGCTCTTGTCCATCGCGCTGTCGTCCTGGAACTTCTCCGCCTTCGGGCTGGCGCGCTCCGGGGACTCCGGCTGGCGGCTGATGGGCTTCGCCGCGGCGCTGATGACGCTGCCGTGCGCGGTGCACTTCATCCTCGCGTTCGTGGGCCGCCGCCGCCGCTCCGCCTGGGCCATGTACGGCACCTACGCGGTGATGGGCGCGCTCGCGCTGACGATGCTCGTGGCCATGGGCGTGCCCGCGCTGGAGGAGCGCATCAACACCTTCCGCTTCGGGCTCGCGGTCGCCGCCGGCGTCATCCCCATCCTCACCACGGGCTTCGTGCTGCTCACGCGGCACCTGCGCCGCACGGGCTCGCAGGAGGAGCGGGCGCGAGCGGGCCTGGTGGTGCTGGGGCTCACGCTGCTCGTCGCGCTGCTGCTCACGGACCTGGCGGCGGACATGGCCCTGCCCGTGCCGAAGCTGGGCAACGTGGGCACGCTCCTGGGCCTGCCGGTGATGGCCGTCGTGTCCCTGCGCTTCCAGCTCTTCGGGCAGGACGCGCGCGCCACGAGCGCGGCCATGCACGCCGTCGTGCTCGCGCTGGTGGGCGTGCTGGCCTACCTCACCCTCTTCCGCGTCTTCGCCGCCGAGTCCGGGGCGCTCGTCGTGGGCACCACCGCCATCACCTTCGCGCTGCTCGCGGCGGCCCGGCGCGTCGTCACCGGCTTCGTCACCCAGCGCGAGCGCCTGGAGCAGCTGGCCACGCTGGGGCGCTTCTCCGCGCAGATGGCGCACGACCTGAAGAACCCCATCGCCGCGCTCAAGGGCGCCGCCCAGTACCTCAAGGAGGAGCACGCGCGCGGCCACTCCTGGGACGCGCACGGGGACTTCCTGGACCTGCTGCTGGAGCAGGTGGAGCGCCTGGACCGCGTGGCGGGCACGTACCAGCGCCTCGCGCGCGTGGAGCCGCTGCGCCGGCCTCTGGATTTGAACCGGCTGGTGGAGGGCGTGCTGTCGCTCCAGGCCTTCGCGACCCCGGGCGCGGTGGAGCTCCAGAAGGACCTCGCCCCCGGCCTGCCCGGGTGCGCGGGCGACGAGGACCTGCTCGCCAACGCGCTGGAGAACCTGGTGCGCAACGCCTTCGAGGCCATGCCCGCGGGCGGCACCCTCACCGTGCGCACGCGGCAGGACGGCGACGCGGTGGTGGTGGAGGTGCAGGACACCGGCAGCGGCATGGACGCGCGCACGCGCGAGCGCGCCTTCGACGACTTCTACACCACCAAGGCCACGGGCAGCGGCCTGGGCCTGGCCTTCGTGCGGCGCGTGGCGGAGGCGCACGGCGGCACCGCGTCCCTGACGAGCGGCGAGGGCCGTGGCACCCTCCTCCGCCTGCGCCTGCCGGCAGCGCCCGTCCCGGCGGCGCCGGCATCCGAGGGAGAAGCCGCGTGAGCGACGCACTGAAGGGCCACGTCCTGGTGGTCGACGATGATCCCGCGCTGCTCAAGGTGCTGGGCGCGCTGCTCACCCAGGCGGGCCTCACCCCGCATCCGGCGTCCAGCGCGAAGGACGCCCTGGCCCTGCTCGCGCGCCGGCCCATCGACGTGGTGCTGAGCGACGTGCGCATGCCGGGCATGAGCGGCATGGAGCTGCTCGCGGAGGTGGGGCGCGGCTGGCCGGACGTGCCCGTGCTGCTGATGACCGCGCACGGCACCGTGCCGCTGGCCGTGGAGGCGATGAAGGCGGGCGCGGCGGACTTCGTGCTCAAGCCCTTCGACCGCGAGGAGCTCCTCTTCACGCTGAGGAAGGCGCTGCTCCACGCGAGCAACGCTCCCGAGCCCGCGCGCGCCGGGGGCAAGGCGCTGGACGGCCTGCTGATGGGCCAGAGCCGCGCGATGACGGAGGTGAAGGCCCTGCTGGTGAAGGCCGCCCAGGGCACCGCCACGGTGCTGCTGAGGGGCGAGTCCGGCACGGGCAAGGAGCTGGCCGCGCGCGCCCTGCACGAGGGCAGCCCCCGGCGCGCGGGGCCGTTCGTGAAGCTGCACTGCGCGGCGCTCCCGGACACGCTCCTGGAGAGCGAGCTGTTCGGCTACGAGAAGGGCGCCTTCACCGGCGCGGCGACGCGCAAGCCCGGCCGCGTGGAGCTGGCGCACGGCGGCACGCTGTTCCTGGATGAGATTGGCGACGTGTCCCCCGCCGTGCAGGTGAAGCTCTTGCGCGTGCTCCAGGAGCGCGAGTTCGAACGGCTGGGCGGCACCCAGACCGTGAAGGTCGACGTGCGCTTCGTCGCGGCCACGCACCAGGCGCTGGAGGACGGCGTGCGCCGGGGCACCTTCCGCGAGGACCTCTTCTACCGGCTCAACGTGGTGCCCCTCTGGCTGCCCACGCTGCGCGAGCGGCCGGAGGACATCCCGCTCCTCGCCCGCCACTTCCTGGACGTGCACGCCAGGACCAACGGCCGGCCGCCCTTCCGCTTGAGCGACGACGGGCTGCGCGCGCTCCAGGCCCAGCCGTGGCCCGGCAACGTGCGCCAACTGCAGAACTTCCTGGAGCGGCTGGTGGTGCTCTCCGACGGGCCCGTGCTCACCGGCGCGGACGTGGCACGGGAGCTGTCGCGCCAGCCGGGAATCGCGCCGCCGCCCGTCGCCGCGCCGCTCCTGCCGTCGCCGTCCGACTCCGCCACGCTGGAGTCACGGCGCAAGGACGTGGAGAAGGAAGCGCTGGTGGATGCGCTCAAGCGCGCGGGCGACAACCGCACGCTGGCGGCGCGGCTGCTCGGCGTCAGCCGGCGCACCCTCTACAACAAGCTGGAGGAGCACGGCCTGTCGTAGGGGTGGCGGGAGGCCGGCCCTCTGAAGCCCGGGCCGTGTTTTCACGGAGCGCTTCCGTGTACGAACCGGACTTCCAGGTTTATGCTGCTTCGCGCTCGTACTCCCTCGACGTGGCACCGCGCCTCACCCGAGTCCCCCTCCCGACCCGCAAGGGTTGGCTGACACGAAGGAGCAACGCCCCATGACCCAGACCCTCGCCAGCCGCGTGAGCGGCCCCGTCTACACCCCCAGCGACGCGGGCTATGGCCCGGAGTGCGCCGGCTTCAACGTGCTGGTCCAGCACACGCCGCAGTACGTGGTGGCGGTGAAGTCCACGCAGGACGTGGCGGAGGCCCTGCGCTTCGCGCGGGAGAACCACCTGCCCGTCGCGGTGCAGGCCACGGGGCACGGGACGTACGCGCCCGTCACCTCCGGCGTGCTCCTCTCCACGAAGGCGCTGGACCAGGTGAGCATCGACGTGGCGGCGCGCACGGCCACCATCGGCGCGGGCGCGCGCTGGGAGCCGGTCATCGCGGAGGCCGCGAAGCACGGCCTGGCGCCCGTCGCCGGCTCGTCCACGAACGTGGGCGTGGTGGGCTACCTGCTGGGCGGCGGCCTGGGGCCTCTCGTGCGCAGCCACGGCGTCAGCTCCGACTACGTCGTGGGCTACACGGTCGTCACCAGCGACGGGGAGACGGTCCAGGCGAGCGCCGAGCACCACCCGGACCTGTTCTGGGCGCTGCGCGGCGGCAAGGGCGGCTTCGGCATCGTGACGGAGGTGAAGCTCAAGCTGGTGGAGCTGCGCTCGCTGTACGCGGGCAGCCTCTTCTTCGAGGAGCAGCACATCGAGGCCGTGCTGCGCGGCTGGGTGAAGTGGACGTCGGAGGCGGACGCGCGCGTGTCCACGAGCATCGCCGTCATGCGCTTCCCGCCGTTCGACTTCATCCCGCCCCCGCTGCGCGGGCGCACGGTCATCAACCTGCGCTTCGCGTACCCGGGCGCCATCGAGGACGGCGCGAAGCTCGCGGCGCCCCTGCGCGCGCTGGCCCCCGTGTACCTGGACATGCTGGGGGAGCTGCCCGCGTCCCAGCTGGCGCGCATCCACAATGATCCGGATCAGCCCAGCCCCGTGTGGACCAACGGCATGATGCTGACCCACGTGGACCAGGACTTCGCGGCCACGGTGCTGCGCCACGTGGGCGCGGGCGTGCAGACGCCGTACTTCATGCTGGAGATCCGCCACCTGGGCGGCGCCAGCTGGAGGGACGTGGCGGGCGGCTCCGCGGTGGGCGGCCGCGGCGGCAACTTCATCATCGGCCTGGTGGGCATGCACCCGCCGCTGTTCGACACGGTGCTCCCTGGCGCGACGCAGGGCCTGCGCGCGGAGCTGAAGCCGTGGCTGTCGCCGGAGATGACCATCAACTTCATGGGCAAGGTCCAGTCCGCGGAGCACTTCGACAGCGCGTGGCCGGACGCCATCCGCGCGAAGCTCAAGGACGTGCGCGGCAAGTACGACCCGAGCAAGCTCTTCGCGAAGTAAGGCTCAGGGGACCGTCGTCTCCAGCGCGGCCAGCTCCTCCTGGAACGCGGAGACGAGGGCCCCCGGGTCCGGGACGCGTGACGCATCCGAGGCCACGCCCACGGTCACCTGTCCCGCGTAGCTGAAGAGGCTGATCCCCAGGCCCACGTGGCCGGCCTGGGGGACCCAGAACGTGAGTCCCCCCAGCCGGGTGCCCGCGAGCGACACCGGCTGGCGGGGCCCGGGCACGTTGGTGGCGACGAGCGACGCCTTGGTGCCCATCACGTCCACGACGGCGCGCTCCAGCGCCGCGGGCGTGTGGCCCAACAGCTCCAGCATGCCGGACGTCAGCACGGCCTCCGGCGAGCGCTTCAGGTGCTCCATCCGCTTCGCCACCTCGCGGAGCCGGCGGCGGGGCTCCGCCAGGTGCACGGGGAGCCGCAGGAACACCACGCCGAAGCGGTTGCCCAGCTCGCGCGGCACCGGCGCGTCCAGCGGCCGCAGGTTCACCGGCACCAGCGCGTGCACGTCCTCCAGCGGCGCGTCCCGCGTGGCCAGGTAGCGCCGCAGCGCGCCCGTCACCGCCGTGAGCAGCACGTCGTTCACCGTGCCGCCCAGGGTGCGGC
>NZ_JBKGHJ010000548.1:0-5119 GCF_046520365.1 Corallococcus sp. 4LFB | reverse complement strand
CGCTGGCGAAGCGGCAGGACTGCCCACCGGCGCATGCTGTCCGGCGGCGTCGGAGGCGCCGCGCACGCCGCGCACCCGCACGGGCGAGCTGGTCATCCGCGAGGCGCGCGAGCACAACCTCAAGGACGTGTCCGTGCGCGTGCCGCTGGGCGTGCTGTGCGCCATCACCGGGCCCAGCGGCTCCGGCAAGAGCACGCTGATGGACGAGGTGCTCTACCGGCACCTGGCGCGCGGGCTGGGCGTGAAGGACGTGGAGGCCCCCGGCGACGTGGCGGCGGTGGAGGGCGGGGCGCAGGTGCAGGCCATCACCTTCGTGGACCAGTCCCCGCTGGGGCGCACGTCGCGCGGCAACGCGGCCACGTACACCAAGGCGTGGGACCGGCTGCGCGAGCGCTTCGCGTCCGAGCCCGACGCGGAGGTGCGGGGCCTGACGTCCGCGCACTTCTCCTTCAACGTGGACAAGGGCCGCTGCGAGGCCTGCGCGGGCGAGGGCTACGAGACGGTGGAGATGCAGTTCCTCGCGGACGTGGCCCTGTTGTGCGCGGTGTGCCGGGGCCGGCGCTTCAAGGAGGAGGTGCTCGCCGTCCGGCACCAGGGCTTCAGCGTGGCGCAGGTGCTGGAGATGACGGTGGACGAGGTGCTCCAGCACTTCGGCGACGATGCTGCATTGAAGCGCACGCTGGGACCCGCGCAGCGGCTGGGGCTGGGCTACCTGCCCCTGGGCCAGCCCCTGTCCACGCTGTCCGGCGGCGAGGCGCAGCGGCTCAAGCTGGCGCGCGCGCTGGCCAGCGACGCGAAGGGCACGCTGTTCCTCATCGACGAGCCGAGCGCCGGCCTTCACGCGGAGGACGTGCGCCACGTGATGGCGTCGCTGCACGCGCTGGTGGACCGGGGCGCCAGCGTGCTCGTGGTGGACCACGACGTGTCGGTGATGAAGGGCTCGGACTGGATCATCGACCTGGGGCCCAAGGGCGGCCGGGACGGTGGCCGGCTGGTGGCGGAGGGCACGCCCGCGGACGTGGCGAAGGTGCAGGGCAGCGCCACCGCCGCCGCGCTCCGGGGCGAGGGCAAGCCGCTGGCGAAGGCGGTGAAGCTGCGCCGCCCGGGGAAGGACGCGCCGCCCGCCATCGAGGTGGAGCACGCGCGCGAGCACAACCTCAAGGACGTGTCCTGCCGGATTCCCCTGGGGAAGATGACGGTGGTGACGGGGCCCAGCGGCTCCGGCAAGAGCTCGCTGGTGTTCGACGTCGTCTTCGCGGAAGGGCAGCGCCGCTTCCTGGAGACGCTGACGCCGTACGCCCGGCAGTTCCTGCCCACGCTGCCGCGCCCGGACGTGGAGCGCATCAGCAGCATCCCGCCCACCGTGGCGCTGGAGCAGCGCACGTCGCGCGCGGGGGCCACCAGCACCGTGGCCACCGTCACCGAGGTCGCCCACTACCTGCGCCTCATGTACGCGAAGATTGGCGAGCCGCACTGCCCGCACGACGACACGCCCATCGGCGCCACCACGCCCGCGGCGCTCTACGCGCAGGTGCTGGCGACGAAGGGCGAGGGGCAGGTGCTGGCGCCCGCGGTGCGCGCTCGCAAGGGCACGTACCTGGACGTCTTCACCGCGGCGGCGCGCGCGGGCATTACCCAGGCCATCGCGGACGGGGAACTGGTGTCCACGGACAACCCGCCGCGCCTGACGAAGACGAAGGAGCACGACATCGACCTCGTGATGTACGAGGGCAGGCTCGCGAAGCTGCCGCGCGAGGTGTTCGAGGCGTCGCTCAACTGGGGCAAGGGCGCCGTGAAGCTGCGCACGGGCAAGGCGGAGACGCTGCTGTCCAGCGAGCGCACGTGCCCCAGGTGCGGCACCGCCGTGCCGGAGCTGGATCCGCGCTGGTTCTCCTTCAACACGAAGCAGGGCCGCTGCGAGTCGTGCGAGGGCACCGGCGTGCAGGGCGGTCCTTCCGCGATGGCCGAGGGCGAGACGGCCCCGTGTCGCACGTGCGGCGGCACCCGCCTGTCCCCAGTGCCGCGCGCGGTGCGGCTGGAGGGCGCGCGCTACCACGAGGTGGTGCAGGCGTCGGTGACGGCCACGCTCGCGCGCGTGCGCACCTGGAAGCTCAAGGGCGACCGGGCGCTCTTGGGCGAGACGGCGCGGCAGGAGATGCTCCGCCGCCTGGAGTTCCTGGAGCGCGTGGGCCTGGGGTACCTGTCCCTGGACCGCAACGCCGCCACGCTGTCCGGCGGTGAGATGCAGCGGCTGCGGCTGTCCGCGCAGCTGGGCGCGGGCCTCACCGGCGCGATGTACGTGCTGGACGAGCCCACCATCGGCCTGCACCCGCGCGACACGCACCGGCTGCTCGACAACCTGCGCGCGCTGGTGGAGACGGGCTCCACGGTGCTCGTGGTGGAGCATGACTCGGACACCATCCGCGCCGCGGACCACCTGCTGGACCTGGGGCCCACGGGCGGCCGGGGCGGTGGCCACATCCTGGCGGAGGGCACGCCGGACGTGGTGCTGGAGTCGGACTCTCCCACCGCGCTGGCGCTGCGGGCCGCGCAGGTGCGGCCTCCTTCCGGGAGGGGCGAGCCGAAGGCCTGGGTGGAGCTGAACGGCGCGCGCGCGAACAACCTCCAGCGCGTGGACCTCAAGCTGCCGGTGGGCCGGCTCAACGTCGTCTCCGGCGTGTCGGGCTCCGGCAAGAGCACGCTCATCCGGCAGGTGCTGTACCCGGCGCTGCGCGACCGGCTGGGGCTCGTCACCTCGAAGCCCGGCGCGTTCGACTCGCTCAAGGGCACGGAGTCCATCAAGCGGGTGCTGTCGGTGGACCAGTCGCCCATCGGCCGCACGCCGCGCTCGGTGCCGGCGACGTTCCTGGGCATCTGGGATGAGCTGCGCCGCGTGTTCGCGGCCACGCCCGAGGCGAAGATCCGCGGCTTCGGGCCCGCGCGCTTCTCCTTCAACACGGCGGCGGGCGGCCGCTGCAAGGTGTGCGAAGGGCAGGGCGCCATCTCCCATGAGATGTCCTTCCTGCCGGACGTCGTCACGCCGTGCGAGGCCTGCAACGGGGCGCGCTTCGACGCCGCCACGCTGGAGGTGCGCTACCACGGGCTCACCGTGGGCGACGTGCTGCGCCTGTCCGCGGACGAGGCGAAGGACGTGTTCCGTTCGCTGCCCAAGGTCGCGGCTCCGCTGGAGTGCCTGGCGGACCTGGGCGTGGGCTACCTGCAACTGGGCCAGGGCTCCAACACGCTGTCCGGCGGCGAGGCGCAGCGGCTCAAGCTGGCCGCGGAGCTGACGGCCACCTCCCGCCACGAGCCCACGCTGTACGTGCTGGATGAGCCCACCACGGGCCTGCACCTGGGCGACGTGGAGAAGCTGATCACCTTCCTGGGCCGGCTGGTGGACCGGGGCGACACGCTGGTCGTCATCGAGCACCACCCGTCGGTCATCGCCGCGGGTGACCACGTGGTGGAGCTGGGGCCGGAGGGCGGCGAGGGCGGAGGCCGCATCGTGGGCGCGGGCACGCCTCGCGAGGTGGCGAAGCTCAAGACGCCCACGGGCCGCGTGCTCAAGACGGTTTTTTCCACTGAAGAACCCAGGACGCGCGTCGCCGCGCGGGGACGGTGAAACGATGAACGCCTTGCGGCATCCTGCTCGCGCCATGCGAACCCCACTGCTGTTCACCGTCGCGACGGTGCTCTCCCTCTCCACGGCGGCCTCCGCCGCGGACAAGACCGAGAAGAAGGCCATGTCCCTCCACCAGCTCTCCGCCAACCGGCTCGACGGCAAGCCCGAGAAGCTGTCGGACTTCCAGGGCAAGGTCGCCCTCGTCGTGAACACCGCGTCCGAGTGCGGCTACACGCCGCAGTACAAGGGCCTGGAGGCGCTGTACCAGGGCTACAAGGACAAGGGCGTGGTCGTCCTGGGCTTCCCGTCCAACGACTTCGGCGGGCAGGAGCCGGGCACCTCCGAGCAGATCGCGAAGTTCTGCGAGCTGCGCTTCAAGGTCTCCTTCCCCATGTTCGAGAAGGTGAAGACGAAGGGCGAGGGCCAGTCCCCCGTCTACGCGTTCCTCGCCAAGGACCACGGCGAGCCCAAGTGGAACTTCCACAAGTACGTGGTGGGCAAGGACGGCCAGGTGAAGGCAGCCTTCCCCAGCAGCGTCACGCCGGACAGCCCGGAGCTGAAGGCCGCCATCGACAAGGCGCTCGCGGAGAAGTGACGGGCGTTCCCCGGCGACGGATCCGGTCCTCGTGACGTGGCTCCGCGCCGGGCGTTGGACGTCCGACGTTGGCTCCGCGCCGGGGGGCCGCTCGGAGGACGGGGTGGGCGTGCGCAGCTTGGGTC
The DNA here is from genome assembly GCF_046520365.1 of Corallococcus sp. 4LFB. Taxonomy (NCBI): domain Bacteria; kingdom Pseudomonadati; phylum Myxococcota; class Myxococcia; order Myxococcales; family Myxococcaceae; genus Corallococcus; species Corallococcus sp. 4LFB. Next base: position 777 of record NZ_JBKGHJ010000548.1, on the reverse strand, counting down.
CCGGCCCATGGCTCCGGTTCCTCCCCCTGTCCGCGTCGTGACCGTGGTGCTGTTCGCGGCGCTGTGCGGTGGATGCGCGTCGCTGGAGCCCCAGCGCTCGGAGCTGGCGACTCGCGTGGGCCGCTCCGACCTGTCCGTGGCGGTGATGCGCACGCGGGTGCGGGACCTGGCCCGGCGCTTCTCCGGCTTGATTGAAGCCCTGGCGGACGACCTGGCCGCGCGCTCCGGCTCACCCTCCGTGGCCGCGGCCATGCTGCGGTTCAAGGCCAACGCGGTGCCCGCCGTGCAGAGCTCGCTCTTCAAGCCGGATCCGGTGGCGGCCCTCATCGACACGTGGGTGCTGCTGGCCCAGCTGGAGGAGGCCCTGCCGCGCTCCGCCGCGGGCGCCTCGCCGGAACTGGTGGCGCGCGCCCATGACTCGCTGGTGGCGCTGGAGTCCCAGCTGGAGGCCGAGTGGCGCGAGGTCACCGGCCGCGAGGACGTGACCGGGGCCCGTGACCAGGTGCACGCCTGGGCCGCGGAGCACCCGCTGACCGGACCGCTCGTCACCCGCGAATCCACCACGGCCCTGCTGGCCTCCCTCACGGATGTGACGGGGGGAGGCCTGCGGTCCACGGCGGCCGGCCTCGTCGAGGACACGCGCGACCTCACCGCGCGCGTGGACCTCTATGCGACGAGCCTGCCCCGGCAGGCGCGCTGGCAGGCGGAGCTGGTCGCCACCGGCGCCCTGCGTGCCCCCACCGTCCAGGCCGCGCTGGCGGAGCTGGGCGAACGGTG
>NZ_JBKGHJ010000547.1:0-5132 GCF_046520365.1 Corallococcus sp. 4LFB | reverse complement strand
CGTCCTTCCTGGGCGGGTGGCCCGCTCGGAGGACGCCGCGTGGTGCGCTGGCGCAGGCGCGGGGCCTGGAGGACGCCGCGCGCGAGGGGCTGCACGCCCCCGGGTGGAGCACGCTGCTGGGCCTGCGGCTGTGGCCCCACGGCGACCTGCTGGGCGTGCTCTGCGTGGGCTTCGCGCAGGCGCGGCCGGTGCCGCCGCAGACCAAGCGCTTCCTGGAGACGCTGGTGGAGTACCTCTCCGGCATCCTCGACCGCGCCCTGCTCATGGGCCAGCTGCGCGAAGCCAACGCGCGGCTGGAGGCGTCGGAGACGCGCTACCGGCTGGCCAGCCAGGCCGCCGCGGACACCGTCTGGGATTGGAACCTCCTCACCCAGGAGGTGACCTGGAGCGGGGAGACGCGCAGGCTGCTCGGCTTCGCGCCCGGGGAGACGGGCCCCCGGGCGGACTGGTGGGTCTCCCGCATCCACCCGGAGGACCGGGAGCGGGTGGAGCGCGGCATCCACGCGGCCATCCAGGGCACGCAGGCGCGCTGGCAGGACGAGTACCGGTTCTTCAACCGCCAGGGCCACGTCGTGCGGGTGCTGGACACGGGCGTCATCCTGCGCGACGCGCGGGGCCGGGGCGTGCGCATGGTGGGCGCCATGCAGGACGTCACCTCCCGGTGGGAGGCGGAGAACGGGCACGAACAGCTGCTGCGCGAGGCCCGGACCGCGCGCGTCCAGGCGGTCACGGAGCTGAGCCAGCTGCACGCGCTGCTGCGCCAGGCGCCCGTCGCGCTCGCCATCCTCCGGGGGCCCGCGCACGTCGTGGCGCTGGCCAACGACCGCATCTGCCAGCTCTGGGGCCTCCCCTACGAGCAGGTCCTGGAGCGTCCCGTGCTCGAAGCGCTGCCGGAGGTGCGGGGCCAGGGCATCCGGGAGCTGCTGGACGGCGTGCTCGCCACGGGGACGCCCTACCTGGGCCACGAGCTGCACGTGCGGCTGGCGCGCGCCACGGACGGAGCCCTGGAGGACGCGTACTTCAACGTCATCTGCCAGCCGCTCCAGCCGGCGGAGATCGGCATCCAGGGCATCCTCGTCGTCGCCAGCGAGGTCACCGAGGCCGTGCGCGCGCGCCAGAAGGCGGAGTCGCTGGCGGGGACGCTGCGGGCCAGCGAGGAGCGCCTGCGGCTGGCGCTGGACGCGGCGGACATGGGCAGCTGGGACATTGAGCCGGCCACGGGCCGGGCCACCTGGGACGCGCGCTTCCGCGCCATGCTGGGCCTGCCCGCGGAAGGCGAGGTGACGCTCGACGAGGCCATGCGCTTCGTCCTCGAGGAGGACCGGCCCCGGGTGGAGCAGGCGATGGCGGAGGCCTCGCGGCCGGGCGGCTCCGGCGAGTACGCGAGCGAGTTCCGCGTGCGGCTCCCCCAGGGCGGCCAGCCCGTGCGGTGGATCTCCGGCCGGGGCCACTTCCACTTCGGGCCGGACGGCCGGCCCGTGCGCTTCGTGGGCACGGGGCTGGACGTGACGGAGCGCAAGCTCGCGGAGGAGGCCGGGCGCCAGCGCACGGAGTTCGAGCAGTACCTGATGGGCATCGTGTCCCATGACCTGCGCAACCCGCTGAGCGCCATCATCCTGGGCACGACGTCGCTGCTGCGGCGCGACGACCTGAACGAGCGCGCGACGAAGGCCGTCCTGCGCATCCAGGCCGCCGCGGAGCGCGCGGTGCGGATGATCCGCGACCTCTTGGACTTCACCCAGGCGCGCCTGGGCGGCGGCCTGCCGGTGCACTGCCAGGACCTGGAGCTGAACGCGCTGGTGCGGCAGGTGGTGGAGGAGGTGCAGATGACCGTCCCCGAGCGCGTCCTCCAGACGTCCCTGCCCGCGACGGCGCTCCGCGGCTGCTGGGATCCGGACCGCGTCACGCAGGTGCTCACGAACCTGCTGGGCAACGCGCTGAAGTATTCCCCGGAGGGCACGCCGGTGGCGGTGCGCCTGCGGGAGGCCCCCGGCGGCGTCCTCCTGGAGGTGCACAACGCGGGGGCCCCCATCGCCCCCGACCTGCTGCCCCGCATCTTCCACCCGATGCAGCGCGGCGCCTCCGGCATGGACCCGGCGACGCGCAGCGTGGGCCTGGGGCTCTACATCGTGCGGACCATCGTGCAGGCGCACGGCGGCACCATCGATGTGACGTCCACCCAGGACGCGGGCACCACGTTCACGGTGAGGCTGCCGCATGGCGACGCGAAGCAGGCCCCCGGAGCTTGAGGGGCACGGCGCACGGATGGCCCCCGGGCCCGGGGCGGCCGGTGGAGCACCCCGTCCCCGGCCGCGTCCTCTTCTGGACACCGCGTGCCTGCGCGGCACGCAGGCTCACGCGGGCGCCTCCACCCCGGCAGGTTCGTGCCTGCATGCCTGGGCTCCTGCCGGCGGGCTGAAAGTGGTGGCCATGGCTGGACGCGGCTCGGACCGCCCGGTTAGGAACCGGCCCAGTCCCTTGATGCCTCCTGGCCCCCCCAAGACGCCTCCCGCCCGCTCCCCGGTGGTGTGGCTGCTGGAAGATTCTCCGACGGAGGCGCAGGCCGCGCGCGCGCGCTCGCGCCCGTGTGCGACGTCGTCCTGTTCTCCGACGGGGCGACGCTGGTGGAGGCCCTGGGGTTCGAGCAGGTGCCGGACGTGCTCGTGCTGGACCGGGAGACCCCGGGCCTCACCGGCCTGGAGGTCTGCGCCTTCGTGCGGAGCAACGCCGCCACGGCGCTGCTCCCCGTGCTGCTGCTCACCTCCCACCAGCGCCCCGAGGACGTCGTCGAGGGCCTGGGCGCGGGCGCCAACGACTACGTGTTCAAGCCGTTCCGGTCCTCGGAGCTGACGGCCCGCGTGCTGGGGCTCGCCCAGTGGGGCGGGCGGCAGCGCCAGACGACGGCGGCGCTCGACACCACCCGCCGGACCCTGTCCGACGAACAGGCCCGGCGCACCCTGGCCGAAAGCGCGCTCGCGGAGGTCCGCGCCGCGGAGCTGCGCGCCTGGAGGAGCGACCAGCGCTTCCGGCTGGCCGCGCGCGCCACCCAGGACGCCATCTGGGAGTGGGACCCCCAGACGGACACCCTGGAGTGGAGCAGCGGGGACCCGGACCTGCTGGGCCGGCTGGACGACCCGCGGGTGCCGCGCCAGGGCTGGTGGCGCGAACACATCCACCCGGAGGACCTGGCGGCCGTCCGGCAGGGCTTCATGGACGCGCTCGCGGGGAGCGGCGATTTGTGGCGGTGCGGCTACCGCTTCCACGACACGCAGGGCGCCTGGCGGGACGTGGAGGAGCACGCCATCATCGTCCGCGACAGCGAGGGCGAGGTCCACCAGGTGGTGGGCGCCCTGCGGGACGTGACCGCGCGCAAGCGGCTGGAGGCGGAGGCCCGCCAGCGCGGGGACTTCGAGCGGCAGCTCATCGGCATCGTGAGCCACGACCTGCGCACCCCGCTGTCCGCCGTCCTGCTGTCCGCGTCACTGCTGCTGGAGCGCGACAGCCTCAACGAAGCCCAGCGCAAGCGCGTCAACCGCATCCGCGCGTCCACCGAGCGGGCCGTGCGGATGATCCGCGACCTGCTGGACTTCACCCAGGTGCGCCACGGCGGCCTCATCCTGCATCCCCGGGACGCGGACCTCCACGCCCTGGTGGAGACCGCCATCGAGGAGGCCCAGACCCAGGCCCCCGGCCGCCCCATCCTGCACACCCAGGCCGGGGACGGCGCGGGGACGTGGGACGCGGACCGGCTGGCCCAGGTGGTGGGCAACCTGCTGGGCAACGCGCTGACCTACGGCGACAAGGCCGCCCCCATCCGGGTGGACACCCGGGGCGAGGCCGACAACGTGGTGCTGGAGGTGCACAACGCCGGCGCGCCCATCCCCCCGGACCTGCTGCCGCGCCTCTTCGAGCCCCTGGAGCGCGGCGTCTCCCACCAGGAGAACCGCGCGGACCGCAGCATCGGCCTGGGCCTCTTCATCGTCCGGCAGGTGGTGCGGGCCCACGGCGGCCACGTGCGCGTGACGAGCGCCGCGGACGCCGGCACCACCTTCACCGTGCACCTGCCGCGACGCTCCCGCGCCGCGCCGCCTGCGACACGGCCCGGGTGAACTGGTCGATGTCGTAGGGCTTCAACAGCAACTCGATGACCTCCGGGCCGGCGTACTCCCGCGCGCCCTCGTGGTTGGTGGTGGTGAGCACGAAGGGGATGCCGGAGGCGGCCGGGTTCGCGGCCAGCTTCTGGAACGCGTGCCAGCTCAGGTCGAACGGCACGCTGATGTCGTAGACAATGACCTCCGGCGCCGTCTCACGCACCAGCGTGGCGAAGTCCAGGGGCCCGCGCATGACGTCCTGCACGCGCACGCCCTTCGTCTGGAAGCCCGCCTCGTCCAGCACCTCCTCCAGCGCCTCGATGAGGTCCTCGCTCCCGTTGAGCACCAGCACGGTGGGTCGTTTTCCCATGGGGGGACATTGCGTCCTGCCGCGGGCGTCAGCAGGGGCGGCACGCGGCCCTGTGTGGGTCAGCGGACAGAGCCGCCGGACGTCCGGACGTCCACCCCTCAGGCGTGGCCAACCGGGGGACCGGCGCGGGGCAGCCGCACGCGGAAGGTGGCGCCCTGGCCGGGGATGCTGGTGACGGCCACCTCCCCGCCGTGCGCCTCCACGATGCGGTGCAGGCGGTACAGCCCCAGCCCCAGGCCGCCGTAGTTGCGGGTGGGCACGGCGCGCTCGAAGCGGCGGAAGAGGCCGTCCACCCGGTCCGGCGCGATGCCGATGCCGTGGTCGCGCACCACCAGCGAGGCCGTGTCCGCGTCCGCCTGGACCTCCAGCTCCACCGGCCGGCCCGGGCCGAACTTCACCGCGTTCACCAGCAGGTGCGACACCACCTGCCCCAGCCGGAGCGCGTCCCAGTGGCCCACCGCGGACGCGACGTCGCGCACCACCAGCAGGCACCCGGCGCGCGCCGCCATCTCCTCCGAGCGCACCACCACGTCGCGCACCACCTGCCCCAGGTCCACGGCCTCCAGGTTCAGCCGGGGCGCGTGGCCCTGCATCTGCGACACGTCCAGCAGCCCCTCCACCAGGTCCGCCAGCCGCTGCACCTGCCGGTCAGCCGCCACAGCGCGCGCTCC
>NZ_JBKGHJ010000546.1:0-5158 GCF_046520365.1 Corallococcus sp. 4LFB | reverse complement strand
GGCCCGCCAGGCCCACCGCCACCGCGCGCGCCGCGCGCCGCCGCATCGAACGCGCGCTCATGCGGCCCTCCGGCGCGAAGGGATGAGCGCCATGCCCAGCACCAGCAGCACCAGCCCGGGGATGGCGAACAGCTGGAAGCGTTCGTCGTAGCGGACCGTCACGCGGCTCTCCAGCTCGCTCTTCTGCATCTGGTCGATGCGCTCCACCACCTGCCCCATCGCCACGCCGTTGGGCTGGTAGAAGAAGGCGCCGCCCGTGGCGTCCGCGATGGCCGTGAGCCCCGCCCGGTCCAGGCGCGTGATGACCGTGTCGCCGTTGGAGTCCTTCTTGTAGTCCACGAACTCGCCGCGCCGGTCGTAGACGGGGATGGCTCACCGGCATCCGAGCCCACGCCCACCGCGAGCACCTGCACGTGCGCGTCCTTGAGCGCGTCCGTGGCCTCGCGCACCTCGCCCGTGAGGTCCTCGCCGTCCGACAGCAGCACCACCACGCGCTCCTTGGAGCCCCGGTCCGCGTTGTCCAGCACCTGCTTGGCCAGCTTCAGCGCCGCGCCCACGTTGGTGCCGCCCTGGGGCATCACGTCCGGATCCACCGCGCGCAGGAACAGCTTCACCGCCGAGTAGTCCGACGTGAGCGGCGACTGCACGAACGCATCCCCGGCGAACACCACCAGGCCCGCGCGGTCGCCCTTCAGCTCGTCCAGCAGCGTGTTGAGCTCCAGCCGCGCGCGGTCCAGCCGGCTGGGCTGCACGTCGCGCGCGAGCATGGACTTGGACGCGTCCAGCGCCACCACCACGTCGATGCCCCGGCGCTTCGTCAGCTCGCTCTTCGTGCCGCACTGGGGCTGCGCGAGCGCGAGCCCGAACAGCATCAGGCCCAGCCCGTACAGGCCGCCCTGCACCGCCGGCCGCCACACGGACACGCCGGGCGCGAGCGTCGCCACGTGGCGCTCCGCGATGAGCGCCGACAGCCGTGTCCCGCGGCCCAGCGCCTTGAGCAGCGCGAGCACCCCCAGCAGCACGCCCACCAGCGCCAGCCCCAGGAACAGCGGCTGCGCCAGGCCCACCTGGTAGCCCAGCAGCGTGAAGCGCCATGCCTCCAGCGTGGGCATCATGGGAACACCCGCAGGAAGGTGGCGCGCAGCAGCAGCTCCAGCGCGGCGAGCCCGAAGGCCACCAGCAGGAACGGGTGGAAGTTCTCCTTGTACGTGGCGCTGGCGCCGCCCTCCATCAGCTTCGAGCGCTCCAGCGAGTCCAGCACCTTCTGCAGGCCCTGCTTGAGGCCTTCGGGGTCGGTAGCGCGGTAGTACTCGCCGCCGGTGCGGTCCGCGATGTCCTGCATCAGCTCCGGGTTGATGGGGATCTCCGTCTCACGCCACACGGTGTTGCCGAACAGGTCCGTGCCCTGCGGGAAGGGCACCTTGCCGCCCTTGCCCACGAGGATGGTGTAGATGGGGATGTGGAGCGACGCGGCCATGCTCGCCGCGTCCAGCGGGGAAATCTTGCCGGCGTTGTTGTCGCCGTCGGTGATGAGCACCACCACCCGGCTCTTCGCGTCCGAGTCGCGCAGGCGGTTGAGCGACGTGGCGATGGCGTCACCAATGGCCGTGCCGTCCTCCAGCACGCGGGTGCGCAGCTGCTTGAGCACCTCCTTGAGCACGCCGTAGTCCAGCGTCAGCGGCGACTGCGTGTACGCGGCGCCGGAGAACACCACCAGGCCCAGGCGGTCGTTCACGCGGCCGGTGATGAAGTCGGACAGCACCTCCTTCGCCACGTTGAGGCGGTTCTGCGGACGGAAGTCACCGGCCTCCATGGACGTGGACAGGTCCAGCGCCACCACGATGTCGATGCCCTCCACCGACAAATCCCTCACGCGCGAGTCGCGCGACTGCGGCCGGGCGATGGCCACCACCGCGGCAATCACCGCCGCGGCGCGCAGGAGGGGGAGCAGCGGCAGGAGGTACGTGCGCAAGCCCCGGCCGCCCTTCGCGAAGACGTGCGCGGCGGAGAAGCGCAGCGTGGCGCGGCGCTTGCGCTCCCAGTAGGCGAGCACGAGCAGCAGCGGCGCCAGCAGCAGGGCCCAGAGCGCCTCCGGGTTATTGAACGCGAGGTCCGGGGGCAGCATCGGGCTTGGGGGGAGCGGGAGGAACGTATGTTCTGGCGAGCAGGTCGTAGCCGAAGGCCAGCGCCTGATTGCAGGACTCGGGGGACGCGTCGGCGCGGGCGTACTTCACCAGGTCCGACTCGGAGACGAAGCGCATCAGCGCGTCCTCCGGCAGGCCCGGGGTGGGCAGCCGGCGCAGGGACGCCATCAGTTCGGACGACGTGCACTCCAGGGCCTCGAAGCCGTAGCGCTCGCCCAGGTAGCCGCGCACGATTTCGGAGAGGCGGAAATAGAAGTCCTTCACGTGGCCGCGGCCCGGCAGGTCCTCGCGCTTGAGCGCGTCCAGGGACTGACGCACGCGCACGTCCAGGGGCAGCAGCGGAACGACCTTGTCGCGCTTCGGACGGCGCTGCCACCAGCGCACCAGCATCCAGGCCGCGAGCCCCAAAACCAGGGCCGCCGCGAGCGCGTAGAGCAGCGTCCACGAACGGATGGGCACCTCCTGCGGAGGCTGGTAGTCGAACAGCTCCGCGCCCTGCCCCTGCGCGTCCGGCGGCAGCGAGGAGGCCACCTCCACCGCCTTGCCCTTGAGCACGAACCGGCGGGGCCCTCCGGTGTCGCCACGTCGAAGGTCAGGTCGGGCAGTTGCACGCTGCCCAGCTCGAACGCGGAGAAGCGCAGGCCGAACGTCGTGGTCGCGTCGTTCGCGTTGTCCTGGCGCTGGCGCGTCTGCTGGAGCAGCTCCACGGCGCTCTCACCCGTGGGCGCCACCAGCTCGTAGCGCTGGTCCTTCGGGTGCGTGAGCGTCACCTGGTAGGTGAAGGGCTCGCCGATGTGCACCTCTTCCGGCTCCACCCGCGCGGACGCGCCCGTGGGCGACACCGGCTCCAGCGCGACGGGGGCCTTGGGCGCGCCAGGAGCCGGGGCCGGGGCCTGGGCCCACGCGGCCGGAGCGCTGACGAGGAGGACGGCCGCGAGGACGAGCGCGCGTCTCATGCCGCCATCCTCCGGGCCCGCGCGCGGAAGAAGTTCGCCAGCGCCTTGCCGTGGTCGTCTCCGGCGCGCAGCTCCACGTGGTCCAGCTCCAGCTTCTTGAACAGCTTGCGGCGCTCGTCGCGCTGGGCCTGCATGGCGCGCATGAACTTCCCGCGCACGGCGGTGGAGCTGGTGTCCACGACGAAGCGCTCGCCCGTCTCCGGGTCCTCCATCTCCACCAGGCCGTGGCTGGGGAAGCGCTGCTCCAGCGGATCCTCGATGACCACCGGCACCAGGTCGTGGCGGCGGCCCACCAGGCGCAGCGGCTTCTCGTAGCCCGTGGCCATGAAGTCCGACACGAGGAACGTCACCGCCTTCCGCTTGGCCACCTGCGTCAGGTACGTGAGCCCCGCGGACAGGTCCGTGCCGTGGCCCTTCGGCTTGAAGGTGAGGATGTCGCTCACCAGCCGCAGCACGTGCATGCGGCCCTTGCGCGGCGGGACGACCTTCTCCACCCGGTCCGAGAAGAGGATGAGCCCCACGCGGTCGTTGTTCGCGATGGCGCTGAACGCAATCTGCGCGGCCACCTCCGCGGCGACCTCCGCCTTGGTGCGGTCCTTGGAGCCGAACTCGTTGGAGGCGGACACGTCCACCAGGAGCATCACCGTGAGCTCGCGCTCCTCGGTGAAGACCTTGATGAAGGCCTCGTTCATGCGCGCGGTGACGTTCCAGTCGATGAAGCGGATCTCGTCGCCGGGCTGGTACTGGCGCACCTCGGAGAAGGCCATGCCGCGGCCCTTGAACACCGAGTGGTACTGGCCGGCCAGCATGTCGGAGACCACCTTGCGGGTGCGGATCTCCAGCTTGCGGATGCGGCGGATGAGGTCCTTGGGCAGCACGGGCGCGCTCTTACCGGGGCCTTCTCAGGGGACTTCCACGCGGTCGAAGACGCGCTGGATGATCTTCTCCTGGGTGAGCTCCTCGGCCTCCGCCTCGTAGGTCATCGCGATGCGGTGGCGGAGCACGTCGAAGGCGATGGCCTTCACGTCCTCCGGGGTGACGAAGCCGCGGTGGCGCAGGAACGCGTGCGCGCGGGCCGCCTGGGCCAGCGAGATGGTGGCGCGCGGCGAGGCCCCGAACTGGATGTAGTCCGCCAGGTCCTTGAGGCCGTAGCGCGCGGGCTCACGCGTGGCGAACACCACGTTGAGGATGTACTCCTTCACCTTCTCGTCCATGTAGATGCTGTGGACGAGCTCGCGCGCGCGCACCAGGTGCTCCAGCGCGATGACCCGCTGGGCCTTGGGCGACGAGCCGCCGGACATCCGGTCCATGATGACCTTCTCCTCATCACGGGTCGGGTAGCCCACCTTCACCTTGAGCATGAAGCGGTCCACCTGCGCTTCGGGGAGGGGGTAGGTGCCCTCCTGCTCGATGGGGTTCTGGGTGGCCAGCACCAGGAACGGCGAGGGCAGGCCGAAGGTCTGGTCGCCGATGGTGACCTGGCGCTCGGCCATGGCCTCCAGGAGGGCGGACTGGACCTTGGCGGGGGCGCGGTTGATTTCGTCCGCGAGGACGATGTTCGCGAAGATGGGCCCCTTGCGGACGGTGAAGGCGGCCGTCTGCTGGTTGTAGATCATCGTGCCGACGAGGTCCGCCGGCAGGAGGTCGGGGGTGAACTGCACGCGCATGAAGGTGGCGCTGAGCGAGTCCGCCACGGTGCGCACGGTCAGCGTCTTGGCGAGTCCGGGCACACCCTCCAGGAGGACGTGGCCGTTGCACAAGAGGCCGATGAGGATGCGTTCGAGCATGTACCGCTGCCCGACGATGACCTTGCCGGTCTCCTGGTTGAGGACCTCGACGAAGCTGCTTTCCTGCTGCACGCGTTCGGTGAGCGCGCGGATGTCGGTGTTCATGTCCCCTCTGTCGGCCTGGGCGGCGGGCAGCCTAGGGTTCCCGGGCGTCCGGCTCAACACCGCTTTAGGCCGGACATTCCGTCAAGCCGCCCGGTCCCGTAAAGGGTCATCTCAATGTCCCGCCCGCCCCCACCCCGCCGCTCCGCCCTTCCCCCTCGCTGGGACG
>NZ_JBKGHJ010000545.1:0-5173 GCF_046520365.1 Corallococcus sp. 4LFB | reverse complement strand
TGCCGGTGGTGCTCGCGGCCGTCATCAGCGTGTGGGCGCTGACGGGCCTGTCCTCGCGGCCCGGGCGTGGCTGTTCCTCCTGGGCATCCTCGCGGTGGACGTGGCGGTGGCGCGCGAGTGGCAGGGGCCCCGGAGCGCGGTGCCTCCGGGCAGCCGCCCGCGTCAGCGTGACGCGTCCGCGCGGCCCTGGACGATGGCGCGGAAGGAGCGGCTTCGAAGCTCCTCCAGCGTCAGGCCGGTGGCGCGGGCCTCCTCTTCCGTGAGGGCGCCGCAGGCGAGGCCGCGCAGGAAGAAGTTGAGCAGCCCCTGGCCGGTGGCGGCGTCGTCGAACACGTCGCCCAGCAGGGTGGCCTGGGCGGCCTTGTCCACGAAGGCCTTGAGGCGCTGGGACGCGGGCTCCAGGCCCTCCAGGAAGAAGGCGTAGACGGCGGCGTAGCGCACGGGGAGCTGGGCGGGGTGCAGGTCCCAGCCCTGGTAGTAGCCGCGCTCCAGCGAGTGGCGCGTGTGCCGGTACGCCACCTGCCACGCGCGGTGCACGGCGTCGGTGTTCTCGCGCAGCTGCGTGGGGAGCAGCGCGGTGTCGCCCTGCTTGCGGTGGGGGCCCACGGGCATGACGTTGGTGGCGCCGTCGGACAGGCGCACGCCGCTGCCCGCGAGGAGCACCTGCACGGTGTCGCGCAGGTGGTCGCAGGCGGGGTGGAGCATGTGCTGCATGTGCGCGCTGACGTCCAGGGCGGCGGTGTAGTCGTAGACGCCCAGGTGCACGTGGGAGCAGCGGCCCTCGCCGGCCTCCACCAGCGAGCGCAGGTGGGGCCGGCCGCGCGCGTCGAAGAGGGCCTGGGGCGTCTCCACCATCAGCTCCAGCGAGAGCGCGCCGGGGGGCAGGTGGTGGGCGGACTCCAGCTCCGACAGCAGCTTCGCCAGGGTGGTCACCTGTTCGGGCACGGTGACCTTGGGCAGGGTGACGACGAAGGACGGCGGCAGCCTGCCACCGGATTGCTCCAGCAGCGTGGTGACGAAGAGGTCCAGGGTGCGCGAGGCGCGGGCGTAGAGCTCCTCCGTGAAGGACTTCACGCGGATGCCGATGAACGGCGGGAGCGAGCCCTGCTCCAGGCCCCGAGCCACCTCCGTGGCGGCGGCGACGGCGTGGGCGTCTTCTTCCGGGTCGGGGCGGTGGCCGTAGCCGTCCTCGAAGTCGATGCGGAAGTCCTCCACGGGCTCGCGCTGGAGCTTGTCGACGACGCGGTCGTGGACGCGCTGGGCGAAGCCGCCGCGCTGGGGCAGGCCCAGGCCGTGGGCGAGCTGGGAGCCGTCGGCGGCGTGGTCACGCAGCGCCGCGAGCGCCAGGTCCCCCATCTTCCGCGCGGTGCCGGCGCGGAAGAGGTGGGCGCCGCCGTACACGGTGTGCACGGGCTGGCGCCGGGTGGAGTCGCCCGGGTACGCGTGGGCGAACGCCACGTTGGCGCGGCGCAGGGCCTCACGGGAGGCGGCGGAGGCTTCGGGCGTGAGCGTGGTCTTCATGGGGTTGGGGCTTCCGGAGCGGGGATGAACAGGCGCCGCATCCAGGTCACGAAGCGCTGAGCGAGTTCGTGGTTGGCCTGGAGGTAGTGCTTGGCCACGGCCTGACCGAGCGGCGTGCCGGGCTCTTGCTGCCAGGCGAGCCAGGTGTGGATGGCGGCCTTGGAGCGGTAGGTGGGCTTGAAGCGGCGCTCCGGGAGGGCGTCCAGGGCCGTGAAGGCCGCGGGCAGGAGTGGGTCTTCCTGCGTGACGAGCTGCTGGAGGAAGTCCTCCAGGATTCCGGTGAGCTGGTTGTCCGGCATCATCCAGATGCCGATACGCGGCAGCGTGCCTTGGGCGGGGATGATGACGCCGGCTGCTTCGGGCTGCCCTGGCAGTCGGGTGTAGCCGGAGTGCTCCAGCACGTCGCGGAGGGACTGCCAGCGGTGGGCGAGGTCTTCATCCGCGTCGACAACGACGCCGATGGTCTTCACGCCGGGAACACGCGGCCGGACTTTCAGGTCGTCGCGAAGACGCTCGTAACCGTCCTTGGCCTCAACGGCGAAGTGTTGCTTGTTGTCGAGCTTGTGGTGGTTGCAGAGGTGGTAGACGACCTCGCGGTCCTCCGCGCCTTCCACCAGGAGGATCCGCTCTGGCTTGGGCGGCATCAGCGGACCTCGATGGATTCCCGGGTGATGATCTCCAGGTCGCCCTCGTTGAAGACGGTGGCTTTGATGTCGCCATCCGTCTGGGCGAGGCTGATCAGCATTCCGTCCTCGGGATGGGCGGACGCTGCCTTCTGGAAGGCAGAGATGCAGTCCCAGCTGTGCGTGGTGGCGAAGACCTGCACGTTGAGCTGACTGGAGGCTTCGAAGATGAACCGCCAGAGCTGTTCTCGAACGGAGTAGTGGATGCCGTTTTCGATTTCGTCAACCAGGAACAGCCCATTCGCAGAACTCACGAGCCCCAGGGCAAGCTCGAAGATGCGAGTCATCCCATCTCCCATGCTCTGAAGAGGCTCTGGGATGGGATGCCCCGTTCTGGCAACGAGCGCGTAACGCATGCCGGGCTGCCTGGAGTCTTCAATAAGCGAGATGCGCTCGATGTCCGGCAGGATGAGCCGCAAGGCTTCGACAGTGGATTGTTCGTTCGCGGTCAGGACGATGTTGTCCCAGAGGGCTCCAATGCTGGATCTGTCGAGACCACGGACTGGGACGTAGTTGCAGACCAGAGAGCCCCTTGGCTCAGGATGAGATTTGCGGCGTGCCTCTGAGGTTGATGCCGTGATGGCATCATTGAGTGCGCGAAGCCGGGAGCGTCTGGGGGGAGAGGAGCCATACCGAACCTCCAATGCCTCGTCGCTCTGAAACTCCTCGTAAAACCGCGCATCACCATCCATGACGAAATGCGAGCGGACGTCAGGATCTTGTGACTGGCCGGGGATGACGAGTCGACCCAGTTGTATCCGAAGGTCTTTGTCTCCTTCGCGGGGGCCAATCCGAATCGACTTCGGACGGTCTTGGGGCGGACCGTGGAAGAACACCCGGTCGATATCAATTAGGGGATGTGTCTTGTCGCGGAGAGAGCCTCGCTGAATTTCCTGCCTGCGGTCGAGAAGCTCCCGAAGTTCCCACGCGGCCTCCAACCCAGCCGCGTAGACCTTGATTGCCTCCAACAACGTGGTCTTCCCCACGTTGTTCTTGCCAACGATGAGATTGACGCGGCCCAGGCGCGGAATCTCCAGGTCCCTGAACGCTCGGAACCCCTGGATGCGGAAGGAGGGGAGGAGGGGAGCGGAAGGGGGCGGCATGGCAGCGGTGTCCTGGCGCACGGGTAGGCGCCGTGCAGTGCGCCCCGGGCAAGCCCCGAGGCATCTCGAACCATCCCCAGAAGCCCCCGGCCGCGCAACTTCCAGATGCGCGGAAGAGGTGGGCGCCGCCGAGTGGAGTCGCCCGGCTACGCGTGGGCGAACGCCACGTTGGCGCGGCGCAGGGCCTCACGGGAGGCGGCGGAGGCTTCGGGCGTGAGCGTGGTCTTCATGGGGTTCCGGGGCCTCCGTCGGGAGGAAGGCGTGGCTCGATGGGAGGCGCTGGCAGCATGGCGCGAGTTCCGTCATCTGGTGCGTGGGAGAAACGAGGAGGTGGACCACCGGGCTGGGGGCCCGGAGCTGGAGGCGTGCCGGGTGCCGCATCCTCGCCCGCATTGTCTGCGGATGGCACTTCGTCCGGGACCTGCTCTGGCTCTCCGTCCATGAGACGCCGTAGGAGCCGGCCATCGTCGCTAAACGCGTAGCGTGCTCCGGAGTGCAGGGCTGGGACCTGCCGGCCACAGGCGGCAGGATCCTCCTCGATCCGGATGAAGATGACGCCCGGCTCCCGGAGGATCCTGTAGCGATGTGACTCGGGCCGGTCCCAGCAGGGCGTTGACGGCGTGGCGGGCGGAAGGAAGTCCGCGACCGCGAGGGAGAGCGCTCGTAGGACGGAGCCGTCCAACACGTATGCCCTTTCAGGGCTTCCCACGGCCTCCTGGGGACTGGCGAAGAAGGAGGGAAAGACGAGCGATGGCTCCGCCTCCACCAGCGCGGGACGATGCGCCTTCATGCAGCCGCAGAGCATCAAGCCAGACACGATGAAGAGCGTTCGCGCGCGCATGAGGAGGAAGCCCCTACTGCCGTTGGATGCGGTAGTTCGTGTCATCGAGCCAGGTGAGCGTGGCGATCTGCTTTCTCTGCCATCGCCCATTCTCGCGCGCGGTCCACCGGATGATCTGCCCGGTACCCAAACTGATGATCCGGCGTGTAGTAGACCCAGGCGCAGTATTCCTTCGAGAGCTTCCACCGCAGCGGAAACTCCTGGTCGCCCGGGCGGCCTGCGGTGGCCTGGGGCTGCTCCAGGATCAACGGGCAGGCCGCGAGCAACGCATCGGAATAGGTCGGGTAGGGCCCATGGCCGGGGAGCGGGCCTGCAATCCGTTCCAGCCGCTCACCGGGAGGCGGCTGAACGACGCCCGGAGGAGGCCTGGAGGCTGAGCACCCGAGCCCCCAGGCCATGCAGAAGAGGAGTGACCTCCACATCGGCGCTCCCGGCGGGCTCACCTCACGGCCGGCGCTTCAGCCACGCGGCCACCTCCGGGGCCACGCGCTCGCGCAGGGCCACGTCCTGCGCCAGCCGCTCCAGCGTCTGCGCCGTGGCCTGCTGCGCCTCCGGGAGGGGGTTCGCCTGCAGCAGCGCCTTCACCTGCTCCAGGTGCTCGCGCGTGCGCAACAGGCCCAGGCCTTCCACCACCCGGCGCAGCAGCATGGGTGCCGCTCCCGTGCGCGTCACCAAGTCCTTCCAGCGCTTCTGCAACTGCTCCCACCACGCGTCGCGCCCGGCGCGGTTGCCCAGGAGGCCCGTCGCGAAGCTCGCCACGTCCTGCGTCTTCACCGTCTCCGTGAACAGCAGCCCCTGCGCCCGCTCCGTCAGCTTCGCGTCCTCGAAGGACGTGAGCGCCATCAGGTAGCGCCGCTGCGTCGCCGGATCCGGCTCCTTCGGCATCCGCTGCAGCAGGTCCTCGAAGAGCGTTGCGTCGCCCGCGCGCGCCACCATGCCCACCGCCGTGTCCAGCAGGTTCGCGTCCAGCGCCGCCTTGTCCCCCTGGAGCATCCGCGCCACCAGCGGCCGCGCCTGCGCCAGCA
>NZ_JBKGHJ010000544.1:0-5189 GCF_046520365.1 Corallococcus sp. 4LFB | reverse complement strand
ATCGTTCCGATGTTCACGTGGGGCAGGCTGCGATCGAACTTTTCCTTGGACATGACACTCCTCGAAAAATGGAGCCCTGAACCAGGATTGAACTGGTGACCTCATCCTTACCAAGGATGCGCTCTGCCAACTGAGCTATCAGGGCTTGGCGATGCACTACAACGGTTGGAGCGGGAAATGGGATTCGAACCCACGACATTCAGCTTGGAAGGCTGACGCTCTACCAACTGAGCTATTCCCGCATTGCCGAGTGGAGAGAGGTGGATTCGAACCACCGTAGGCATAGAGCCGGCAGATTTACAGTCTGCTCCCTTTGGCCGCTCGGGCATCTCTCCAGATATTCGCTTGTGGTGCTGCGTGCTGCTCTCTACCCCATCCTGCTGCGTCCCGGGCCCTTATCCGCGGCCCGTCCTACCTGGCCGGCGGCGGGATTTGAACCCGCGACCTACTGATTACAAATCAGTTGCTCTACCGACTGAGCTACACCGGCATCCATTCAGCAACTGCCCCGCCCTACCTCTTCCCGAGCGGACCGTCAACCCCTCGGCAGCGACTTGAGAGGCGCGACCTTTTAGAAGCCCCCACTCTCCAAGTCAAGGAGATTGATCCGGGGTCATCAGCGGGAAGGACGGCCCCGCTGACGGGCGACCTCGTATAGCAGAATCGCGGCGGAAACCGACGCATTCAATGAACCGACCTGACCGCCCATGGGAATCCGGAGGCGGAAGTCGCAGTGCTTGAGGACGCCTTCCCTCACGCCCGCCCCCTCGGCCCCCACCACCAGCGCCAGGGGCCCGTCCAGCCGGGCACTCCACAGGGGCTCGGCGCCCTCGAGGTCCGCGGCCGCGACCCACAGGCCCGCTTCCTTCAGCTGCTCCAGGGCGCGGGAGATGTTGGTGACGCGTGCGATGGGGCAGTACTCGACGGCGCCCGCGGAGGCCTTGGCCACGGTGCCCGTCACCTGCACGGCCCGGTCCTTGGCCAGGACGACGCCGTGGGCTCCGAGCGCGTGGGCCGAGCGGATGATGGCGCCCAGGTTGTGCGGATCCTGGATGCCGTCGAGCACGACGACGAGCGCGGGCTGCCCCTTGGCCTTCGCCGCGTCGAGCACGTCCTCCAGTTCGACGTACTGGAAGCCGCGCAGTTCGGCGACGACGCCCTGGTGCACGCCGCCTTCCGCCATGGAGGTCAGCCGCTCCCGGCCGACCTTCTCCACCCGGACGCCCGCGTCGCGCGCGCGGCTGAGCAGCTCGCCCGAGGCCTTGGCGCCCACCTGCCCGTCGACGATGAAGAGGCGCTCCACCGCGTCCGGGTGGGCGCGCAGGGCCTCCAGCACGGGGTTGACGCCATGGACGTAGCGCGGGGCTTCGTGGCCGCCGCGGTCGCCACCGGAAGGCTTGGGGGAGCGCTCTCGCATGGGAGTTACTGGACCTCCACGGGGAGCGAGAAGGTCTTCTTCTGACGGGCGCAGATCTTCTCCGTGCAGATGAAGAAGGTCAGCTTCGCGTCCAGCGTGCCCTTGCCGGCGGACACCGCGGTGAAGGGGACCTCGAAGCGCGGATCCACGAACTGCTGGCCGGCGGCCTTCTTCGCCACCGACTGTTCACGGGTCAGCGTCTTCTGGGCGGGCGTCAGCTGCGTGCCCGTCAGCTCCAGCTTCAGCGGGGCCTCGTCGGAGACGTGGGCGCCGGGCTTCGACTTGATGGCGAGCACGAACGTGCCCTGCCCTCCGGCCTTCACCTGCGTCGACGTCCCCTCGGTGGTGACTTCATAGAGGGTGGCGGGGTCCACGTCCTGGGCCAACACCGGCGCGCCGACGAGCGTCAGCAGCAGGGGGGCCAGGGTCGGGAGGCGGCGGGGGCTGGGCATGGGTGTCTCCAGGAAGGCGGCGTTCGTATACCGGGGCTTCGGACGCTCGGGGAGCGCTTTCTCTTCTAACTCCGCGGCACGTTCACCTTCACGGGGCCCTTGCGCTCCGGCGGCGGGAGCAGGGCCTGCGGCGTCTCCAGGGCGGCGCTCCAGACGGGGGCGGCGCCGGCGACGAGGGCCTCCGCGCGCTCGATGATGGGGGTGGCCAGGTCCATGCCCGTCGCGGCCTCCATCTCCAGGAGAGCGGGCGAGCTGTTCACCTCGAAGACCTTGGGGTGCCCCTGGACGTCCAGGATGTCCACCGCGGCCACCTCCAGGCCCACGAGCCGGGCGACCTTCTCCGCCGTGGCGCGGTGGCCGGGGGACAGCGTCAGGGCCTCCAGCCGGGCGCCCCGGTTCAGCGTGTGCGAGAGACGGCCGGGACGCGGCTTGCGCAGCACCCCGGCGATGGCCTGGCCACCCACCACGAGGACGCGCACGTCCTGACCGGTGCTCCTCACGTACTCCTGCATGACGATGTTGTGCCCCAGGCCGAGCACCGCCTCGAGCGCGGCCTCCAGCGACTGGAGGCTCTCGCAGACCATCACGCCGTGCTTCTCCTGGCCCTGGAGGAGCTTCACCAGCACGGGCACCCCACCCACGAGCCCGACCATCTCCTTGAGGTGGGCCGCGTCCCGGGCCATCACCGTGGCGGGGACGTCGATGCCGTGGGCGGACAGGAGCTGGAGCGCGCGCATCTTGTTGCGCGACTGCGCGATGGCCTGGGCGTGGTTCACCAGGGGCACGCGCGCCAGGCCGAACTGGTTCACCACCGCGAGCCCGTAGGTGCTGATGGACAGGGCGATGCGCGGGATGACGACGTCGGTGGGCGTGAGCTTCTTGCGGTCGTAGAGCAGGGTCGCCTGGCTGCCCCCGTCCAGATGCATCTGCACCCGGAGCGGGTTGAGCACGCGGACCCGGTGCCCCCTCGCGCGTCCTGCCTCGACGATCCGCCGCGTGGACGAGATGGAAGCGGAACGCGAGAGGACGGTGATTTTCATGGCGGAGGCGACCGGCGGCGAGGACCCTATAATCCCCGCCTCCGCCCGCGTAAAGCCGCCTCCGCCTGCCTGCCGGCTTAGAGCTTGCGGATGGCGCGCACTTCGACGCTGATGGGGTCCTCCGGACGCGACGACTCCAGCTTCGCGCAGGCGCTGCCGGTGAACGTCACGCCGGCCTCGCTCAGCGACCAGGTGTCGGGGCCCGCGAGCGTGCGCTCGCCGTCGATGTAGACGACGATGAGCTGGTCGTTGGAGGGCAGCTGGCTCGGATCGAGCTTGATGAAGCAGGGGTCACCGATCGCGAGTTCCTCGCTGATCGCCTTCAGCGCGGACGCCAGCTCCTCCCGGTTGGCCGCCTGGTAGAAGGCGCGGTTGCAGAAGCCGGTGTTCAGGTTGCAGGTGTCGCCCGTGCCGCAGTCCAGGTCCACCTTGCAATCCCGCGCGAAGCCGCCCGTGAGCGCCATCTCGTTGAGCACCGCGGGACCGTCACCCGAGGACGTCTCCGCGCCGAAGCCGATGACGATGGTCTTGATGCCGTTGCTCTTCAGCGCCGCCACTTCCTGCACGGAGGCGTTCTTGTCGAGGCAGCCCCGCTTGTAATACGGGCTCTGCACCACCGTGCACTGCGACGCCGACGCGAGCGTGCAGCGGCACTCCGGCATGCTGCCGTTGTACTCGTTGAACTCGTTGCAGTTGGGCAGACCGTCGGTGAGCAGGATGACGATCTGATCGCGGTCCTGGGAGTTGGGCGTCAGGAGCGTGCCCGCGAACTTCAGGCTTCCGCTCGTCGGCGTACCGCCCTTGGGCCGGTTCGCGCCCGCGTTGGGGATGGCCTGCAGCTTCGCATTGACCTGGAGCGCGTAGTTCTGCAGGTCCTCGTCCGAGTCCAGGTCGACCGGGATGACCGCGCGGACGCTCTCACCCGTGGTGGCGGCCGCGCACAGCTGCGCCGCGGTCGGCGTCGTCGAGGTGGTGGGCGCCGGGTAGGTCGTCAGGCCGAAGCGGACCAGCTTGCCGCTCTCCGAGAGGAAGGGGCCCATGGCGCCCTGGAGCTCCGACCAGCGCGTGGGGCACTTCGACGTGTCGCAGGGGAAATCCTCGGCACAGGTGAAGGTCCGGCCCTGATCGTCCGTGAGGTCGCACACGCGCTGGCCGTTGACGACCAGGTCCTTGTTGACCGGCTCCGTCATCGAGCCGGAGATGTCCACCAGCAGCATGACGTCCGGCTTGCTCTTGCGAGCGGTGATCACCGACTCCACGGTCGTCTGGGCGATCGCGAGCGGATCCACCGGCTCGAAGTCATAGGTCTGACAGCCGGCCATCACGGCAACACCGAGGATGCCGGCCAGCAGTGCGCTCAGGGGGGTCGACTTGGCGCGCATAGGCTTTGAGGATTTCCTTCCAGGGGGGGAACAACGAACTGCGAATGCCGCAGCGTAACGCGTGGATGCCCACCGAGGCTACAGCGACTCGCGGCAGGCAGGTTCCATTCAGGTAGTGCTGCCAAGTTGCAACGTCAGGCGATCCCCGAGGGCAGGTGCGTTTCCCCTGTCGGACATCCGCCTCCTCCTGGAGGGTGGGAACCGGCCCGGAGCCCGCTCACAGCGTGAGGACGCGCGCGCCTTCGGTCAGCCGCCAGATGGAGGCCAGGCCCATGACGTCGTCCAGCGTGCCGTGCAGTTCCTGGGGCGAGAGGCCACAGATGCGGACCGTGGTGTCGCAGGCCACGAGCTTCGCGCCCAGGGCGCGGGCCTCCTCCAACATGCGGGCCGGGGTGGGGACGTTGAGCCCTTCGGCCCGGGCCGCCTCGGTGCGCTCGCGCTCGCTGTGCGCCAGGCCGAAGCCGCCCCGGACCAGCTGGCGCAGGGCCTCGAAGGCGAAGACGAAGTAGACGTCGTCGCCCATCGCGGCGGCGGTGATGCCCATGGAGGCCGCCTGGAAGGCGGGCTCGTACGTGGCGTGTTGGAGGAAGAAGAAGACGCGTCCGGCCATGGTGGGCCGACCTTAGCGTTATCGAGTCCGGGCCGGCAGCCGTCGTATAACAGGGCTCCCCTTCCCCACCGGGAGCTCCGCATGCCGAGCCAGCCGTCCCGCCCCCGCGGTGTTCGTCCCTCGCCGGTCCCGTCTCGTCACGCCGCGCCACGGTGGATGGCCCTGGCCGGTCTCGCCGTGCTCGCGGGCGCGGGCCCCGTGTCCGAAGCGGCTCCGGTCCACGCGACCGCCGCGGTGGTCCGCGCTTCCTCGCCCACGTCTCCGAGCGCCGTCGCGCCCGGGCCGCTG
>NZ_JBKGHJ010000543.1:0-5193 GCF_046520365.1 Corallococcus sp. 4LFB | reverse complement strand
CGCTCGCACGGGGCCGGGCCCATCCGGTTGGGCGGTGACGGCGCGCGGACCGCGCTGGTCGCGGCGTCGTTCGAGCTGGGCGTCGCGCCGCGCACGCTGCTCTTCAAGGAGCTCCCGCGCGTCATCCACCTGGCCGCGGACGACGCGGTGACGGCGCCCACGCTGGCGTCCACGGTGCAGCTCTTGCTGGTGGAGAGCGCGTCGTCCCAGCCGGGCGCCAGCGTCATCATGAGCCGGCTCGCGGACATCCTGCTGGTGCAGGCCCTGCGCGCGCACATCATGACGAAGGACGGGTGCCAGGAGGCCGGGATGCGGGCGCTGACGGATCCGCAGATTGGCAAGGCGCTCGCGCTCATCCACGAGCATCCCCAGGAGCCCTGGACCGTGGAGAGCCTGGCGTCCGCCGTGGCCCTGTCGCGCTCCGGGTTCGCCGCGCGCTTCAGCGAGCTCGTCGGTGAGCCGCCGCTGGAGTACCTGGCGGGCTGGCGGATGATCAAGCCGCCAGCTCCTGCGCGAGAGCGAGCTGCCCCTGAGCGAGGTCGCCCCGGCCATCGGCTACGGGAGCGAGGCGTCCTTCAACCGGGCCTTCAAGCGCTGGGACGGGAGCGCTCCCGGCGCGTACCGGCGCAGCCACCGCCGGGCGTGAGGCTTCAGCGTCGAGAAGCAGGCGGGGCCCGTGTCCGGAAGACAGCGGGCCCCGGGCTCGACTCAGGCGCTGACGCCCACGCCGATGGGGCAGCTCACGCCGGTGCCGCCGACGCCGCAGTAGCCGCCCGGGTTCTTCTGCAGGTACTGCTGGTGGTAGTCCTCGGCGTAATAGAAGGCCGGCGCCGGCAGGATTTCCGTCGTGATGTCGCCCAGGCCCTTCGCGTTGAGCGCGCCCTGGTACGTCTGGCGCGTCTCCTCCGCGGCGCGCTTCTGCGCGTCGTCCGCGTAGTAGATGCCGGAGCGGTACTGGGTGCCCGCGTCGTTGCCCTGACGCATGCCCTGCGTCGGGTCGTGGTTCTCCCAGAAGACCTTCAGGAGCTGCGCGTACGTGACCTTCTTCGGGTCGTACACCACGCGCACCACTTCGTTGTGGCCGGTGAGGCCGGAGCAGACCTCTTCATACGTGGGGTTGGGCGTCAGCCCGCCCGCGTAGCCCACCGCGGTGGAGTACACGCCCGGCACCTGCCAGAACTTGCGCTCGACGCCCCAGAAGCAGCCCATGCCGAAGACGGCCGTCTCAAAGCCTTCCGGCACCGGCCCCTTCAGCGGGGTGCCCAGCACGGTGTGCTTCCGCGGAACCGGCATCTCCTGCGGACGGCCCGGCAGCGCTTCCTGGGGAGTGGGGAGCCTCGACTTCTTCGGGGACGTGAAGAACATGCTCTAGCTTTAGCCCCCACCGCCCCCATTTTCACGCCTGGCGCACGGCCGCACACCTGCCCACCGTCCCACCAGGAATGCCCCGTCCGCCCGACGGTTTCCCAGGTCTCCCATGCGCACCCGCCTCCTCGCCGCCCTCTGCCTCCTGGCGCCCGCCGCCGCCCTCGCCGCCAAGGACCCCCGCTGCGCCGGCAAGCCCGCCGCCCGCGCCGCCCGCTTCTCCGACACCGCCCTCAAGGGCGCCTCCGCCGCGGAGCGTTACGCCGCCTACGTCCAGGCCTGTGCGCTGGAGGACGTGGTGGCCCTCACGCGGACGCTCGTCCGCTTCAAGACGGTGAGCAGCGAGTCCCCCGCCGCGAAGAACCCGGAGGTGGCCGCCATGGGCCGCGCCCTGGAGGCCTGGGCGAAGCAGCACGGCTTCGGCTTCCGCACCGTGGGCGCGAACGACGTCTTCGAAGTGTCCTGGGGCGAGGGCGAGCCGCTGCTGGGCCTGGTGTTCCACGGCGACGTCGTCCCCGCGCCCGCCCATGAGTGGAAGCGCGCGCCCTTCAAGCCGGTGGTGGAGAAGGGCCGCCTGTACGGCCGCGGCGTGGAGGACGACAAGGGCCCCATCGCCTCCGGGCTCGTCGCGCTGGCCATGGCGAAGGACCTGGGCCTCGAGCCCCAGGGCAGGGTGCTTGTCATCATCGGCAACGGCGAGGAGAGCGACTGGTCCGGCATGCAGAAGTACGCGGCCACGCAGCCCAAGCCCACGCACGTCATCTCCGTGGACTCCGGCTACCCGGTCATGGCCGCGCAGTCCGGCTTCGTCGCGTGGACGCTGGAGGCGCCCGTGGGGACGGCCCTCGCCACGCCCGGGGAGGGCACCGTCGCGCGCGCCGTGGACGTGAGCGCGGGCGAGTTCCTCACCCAGGTGCCCGGCACCGCCACGCTGAAGCTCGCGCCCGTGAAGGGCCAGACGCCGGAGGCGGTGCTCGCCGCCGTGAAGGCCGCCATCGCCGCCGAAGCCCCCGCGCGCAAGGACCTGAAGGCGGAGGCGAAGCGCGAGGGCGGCGCCGTGGTGCTCACCACGCACGGCGTGGCGGTGCACTCGTCCACCGCGGACGAGGGGCACAACGCGCTCTGGGATTTGTCCGCCGTGGCCGCGCGGCTGTCATTGGAGGACAACGGCATCGCGGCGCTCTTGCGCGTGGTGGCGAAGCGCTTCGACGGCGACCACCACGGCGAGAAGCTGGGCCTGAAGTACGAGGACGCGCTGATGGGGCCGCTGCTGGTGGCGCCCACCGTGCTGCGCGTGAAGGACGCAATCGTGTCCCTGGGCGTCAACATGCGCAGGCCGCGGGGCCAGGACGCGGCCGCGTTCAACGCCGCGCTGGACGCCGCCGCGAAGCGCGTGGGCGAGGACTCCGGCGGCCAGGTGAAGGAGGGCTCCGGCCGCTACCTGGGCGACCCGCACGTGGCGGACACGTCCGGCCCGCTGGTGAAGACGCTGATGGGCATCTACCAGCGGCAGCGCAAGGCGCCGGACGCGGTGCCCGGCTCCATCCGGGGCGGCACCTACGCGCGGCTGTTCCCCCGCGCCGTGGACTTCGGGCCCGCGTTCCCCAACGAGCCCTACACCGGCCACGCCCCGGACGAGTCCATCGCGCTGGAGACGCTGGACCTGAGCACGCGCATGCTCGCGGAGGCCGTGCACACGCTCGCCATCGCGCCCGCCTCCGAGGCGAAGGCCGCGCCGTGACAGCGGCTCACGGCGGCAGGTAGCCCTTCGGCGGCGGGACGCGGGGCCAGCGCACCGTGAAGGCGGTGCCCTGGCCGGAGCCGCTCTCCACGCGGACGCTGCCCTGGTGCACCTGGACGATCTCACTGACGATGTAGAGCCCCAGGCCCAGGCTGCGGTGCTTGTTGCCCTGCTCCGGCAGGCGCGACCCCTTGAACGGGTCGAACAGGTGCGGCAGCAGCTCCTGGGGGATGGGGTCGCCCTCGTTGCTCACGCGCATCACCACGTCCATCACCTCGCCGGTGAGCGTGGTGAGGACGGGCGTGTCGTTCCTCGCGTGTTGCAGCGCGTTCACCACCAGGTTGCCCAGCACCTGCGTCACCCGGTCCGGATCCCAGTTCCCCCACAGGTCGTCCCCGCGCACCTCCAGCGTGAGGGGGCGCTCCGGGTACACCACCTGCAACTCGTCCAGCACGCCCTGGCACAGCTCCACCATGTTCACGCGCTGGCGCGTCACCGGGATGCCCCCGCCCAGGCGGCTGCGCGCGAAGTCGAGGATGTCGTTGATCATCCGCGTCATCCGCGCCGTGGCCTTGCGGATGCGGTCCACGGAGCGGCGCGCGGTCGTGTCCAGGTCCGGGCTCTTGCCCAGCATGAAGGCCGACGCGTTCACCGCGTGCAGGGGATTGCGCAGGTCGTGGCCCAGGACGGCGATGAGCTCCTCGCGGAAGTCGATGGCCTGCTGGAGCGCGACCTCCGCGCGCTTGTGGTCGGTGATGTCCACCACCGTGACGCCCACCCCCAGCATCACGCCGTCCGGGGTGCGCACCGGGAAGTAGTCCGCGCGCCAGGCGCCCGGGCCGCCATGCGCCGGACTCGGCGCTTCGATGAGCGCGTCCTGCACGGGCTGCCCCGTGTCCAGCACCTGCCGCAGCGACTGCTCGATGGGCGCCACGACACCGCCACGGACCATCTCGTACAGCGTGCGGCCCCGGTGCTCCTCCACGGAGTGCCGTTGATGCGCGCGAGCGTGCCGTTGATGCGCAGGTAGCGCAGCTCATGATCCTGGAACGCGATGCCCACGGGCGCCGCCTCCAGCAGCGAGTCCAGCAGCGCCAGCGACCGCTCGGCCTCCTGTCGTGCCTCGTGTTCGCGCGCGTGCAGCTCCGCCTGCGCGATGTGCGCGGAGGCCCGCTCCGCGATGGCGTTGAAGAGCAGCACGTCCGCGTCGGCGAAGGCGAAGGCCGTGCGCGAGCCCATGTACGCCATGCCCAGCAGCCGCTCGCCGTCCATGAGCGGCAGGCCGTACAGCGCGCGCAGCCCCGCGCGGCGCAGCGGTTCGAAGAGGACACGCGGGTCCGTGGCGGCCGAGCGGACGAAGAAGGGCCGCCGCTCCAGCGCCACCTGCCCGGTGACGCCGCGCCCCACCGGCACGCGCAGGCCCTTCACCTCGTCCGTGCCCAGGCCCACCGCGGCGCGCACCACCAGCGCGTCGCCCTCCAGCATCATCACCGCCGCCGTGTCCACGGTGAGCGCGGACTCCATCTGCCGGGTGAGCAGGCGCTCCAGGAGCGTCTCCATGTCCGGGTCGTCCAGCGTCGCCTCGGCCATGCGGTCCAG
Organism: Corallococcus sp. 4LFB; assembly: GCF_046520365.1. Classification (NCBI taxonomy): domain Bacteria; kingdom Pseudomonadati; phylum Myxococcota; class Myxococcia; order Myxococcales; family Myxococcaceae; genus Corallococcus; species Corallococcus sp. 4LFB. The sequence continues at coordinate 488 of NZ_JBKGHJ010000543.1, read as the reverse complement.
CGTCTGGAGGATGCGCTGCTTCATCTCCCAGAAGAGCGTCATCGTCCGGGTGACCACCCGGTCGAGCGTCTCCTCCAGCCGCGTGAGGTCGCCGGGCCGGAGCATCCGCTCCTGCGCCTCCAGGCGGTGGAGGATGCAGCGGCGCAGCAGGGCGTACTCCTGCGCCACCTCGCCCAGGTTGAAGCCCTTGTCCAGGCGGGCCGTGGCATGCGCCGCCTCCAGGCGGTCGTCCAGCGCCTCCGGCCCCAGCTCCACCGCGTCCGCCAGCGTGGAGAGCAGCCCCGGCAGGTGGTCGATGAGCCAGGGCGGGCGTGCGGGTCCCTTGCCGCCCAGGTACTCGAACACCGCCTGCTGCCAGTCCGCCAGCAGCGCGTCGTGGTTCGCGCGCAGGAACTCCGCCGCGGACGGGCGGGGCCCGCCGCGCGCATGCTCGTCCACGGAGTGTGAATCCGGCTCCTGCATCACCTGTCTCCCCAGGCCATCGCCCG
>NZ_JBKGHJ010000542.1:0-5195 GCF_046520365.1 Corallococcus sp. 4LFB | reverse complement strand
CGCTCCCCCCGTCAGCGGCGCACCGCGCGAACTGGTCCGACTGTCGGACCAGTTGGGACTACCGAGGCCGGGCCTCGCTCCCCCCGTCAGCGGCGCACCGCGCGAACTGGTCCGACTGTCGGACCAGTTGAGACCACCGAGCTCGGGCGGGAGGTGTCCTCCGGATGTCCGGACGCTCAGCCCTGGAGGAACGCCAGCAGGTCCTTGTTGATGACGTCCTTGTTCACCGAGCACATGCCGTGGCTGAAGCCCGGGTAGACCTGGAGCTTCGCGCCCTTCACGAGCGTCACCGTGATGCGCGCCGCGCCGTCGATGGGGACGATCTGGTCGTCATCGCCGTGCATCACCAGCGTGGGCACGTCGAAGCGGGCCAGGTCCGCGCGGAAGTCCGTTTCAGAGAAGGCCTTGATGCAGTCGTACTCGGCCTTCAGGCTCCCCATCACGCTCTGGAGGTGAAAGCTCTCGCGCAGCCCTTCCGATACCTGCGCACCCGGCCGGTTGAAGCCATAGAACGCAAGGCTCAGCTCCTTGAAGAAGCTGGAGCGGTCTCCACGCACGCCCGCGCGGATGTCGTCGAAGACCTTCATGGGCAGGCCGTTGGGGTGCCAGTCCGTCTTGAGCATGATGGGCGGCACGGCGCTGATGAGCACCGCCTTCGCCACGCGCCCGGTGCCATGGCGCCCGATGTAGCGCGTCACTTCCCCGCCGCCCGTGGAGTGGCCGACATGGACAGCCTTGCGCAGGTCCAGCGCGGACGTCAACTCCGCGAGGTCATCCGCATACGTGTCCATGTCGTGGCCGTCCCACGGCTGTGACGAGCGCCCGTGTCCCCGGCGGTCATGGGCGATGGTCCGATACCCGCGCTCGGACAGGAACAGCATCTGGTCCTCGAAGGCATCGGACGTGAGCGGCCAGCCGTGGGAGAAGACGATGGGCTGCCCCTGCCTGGGACCCCAGTCCTTGAAGTAGAGCTGCGTGCCGTCCCGCGTGCTGAGGAAGCTGCCGGAAATCCGCCCCGTCTGCGGGGAGCCCGTCTGGGTTTCGTTCGTCATGGCGCGACGGTGCGCATCGCGCCCGGGGCCGGTGATTGCCCCCGGGGGTCAGGTCAACGCGCCCGCTTCACGAACGACGAGGGCCCTGGCCCTCATGCGCGTAGAGTGCCTCAGCCGCTGACCGCGGACGCCGCCGCTACGGGTGGCTGGCCGGGTTCGCGGGGTCGGTGCCCGCGGCCCGCTCGTCCCCGTCGAGGAAGCCGTCCAGGTCCCGGTCGATGCCCATGCGCAGGCCGGAGCCCGGCGGCGTGCAGGTGTACGTCAGCACGCCGTGGCTCGTGGCGACTCCCGAGCGCAGCGACGCGGACGGCACCAGCGGGAGCGCCGCGCGGTCCGCCTTGAACCGACCGCCGCCCAGGTAGCGGAAGCCCATCTCGGACGTGCCCGCGCGGCCCTTGGCCACCAGGTCGCACTCACCCGCGTCCGCGCGCGCCATCAACAGGTCGATGCGCGAGCCGACCACCGCCGCGTTGGTCGCGGTGAGCGTCACCTGCTGTCCGACGATGGGCGCCAGGTTGGTCTCGAAGGCGAACATGTATTGCTCCATGTCCTTCTTCGCCTGGAAGCCCGCGGGCGTGTCCGGGATGCCCACCTGGTTGAAGACGGGGTGGAAGTCGAAGCCGCTGTTGAAGAGGAACAGCGTGGGGATGGCGCCGTCGCTGTTGAAGCCCGTGCCGCGCACCTGGTCCCCCAGGAACGGATCCACCGGCGTGTTGCCGAAGGGGAAGCCAGCGCCGAACATGCCGACCTTCTGGTACATGTTCCGCAGGTGCGGGACCTTGGGGAACAGCGGCTCCGCGTCGAAGGAGCTGCGGCCGTCCGTCCCGAAGAAGCCCTTGAAGGGGCCTTCCCCCGGGTTCGCGTTCACGTCCACGCGGTGGCAGGCCTCGCACGAGCCCTGGAAGAAGCTGGTGGTGTTCGTGAAGAAGTCCTTGCCCGCCTGCTGCGAGGCCGTGAGCGAGTTGTCCAGCTTGCGGATGGGGTTGGGCGGGTAGACGACCTGGAGGATGAAGTCGGAGAACTTCTGCATCTCCGTCTCGGAGAGCTGGGCGCTGCGGCCCAGCAGGTCCTTGAACGCGGGGTTGAACTGCTTGAAGGCCGCGACCTCGTCGAAGGTGCCGCTGTTGGGCTGCACGCTGGGCGCGCTGTCGCCGCCGGTGCGGTCCCCTCGCCAGTGCATGGGGCCCTGGTTGGCCATGCCGCGCAGGCTCTGCGTGGACAGGGGGCCCTTCATCGGGTGGAAGGCCGTGTCCTGGCCGAAGGTGGGGTCCGTGCCGAACTCCGGCAGCACCGGAACGATGGGGTTGGAGCTCGTCCTCACGTCGCCGTCCGGGTTGCCCAGGTCCCAGGTGGTGCTGTCGAAGTCACCGAAGATGTGGCAGCTGCCACAGGACGAGTCGCCGTGGCTGGAGCTGGTGCGCGCGTCGTAGAGGAACGGGCGGCCCTGCACCACGCTCGCGGGCTCCGGGTTGAACATGGGCAGGTGCGCCACCTCCGTCTTCGTCGCGGTGTCGACGACGGAGAGCGCGTTGTCGAAGCGGGTGAGCACGTACAGGCGCCCCCGGGCCTCGTCCAGCACCAGGCCGGTGGGGCCGCCGCCGCTCAGCGAGACCTGGCTCGCGGTGGAGGGCGTGAAGGTGCCGGCCTCCAGCTGCGACGTCGCGTACACGCCCAGCTTCGACGAGCCGAACGCGGCGACATAGAGCGTGGCGCCGTCGGACGTCACCGCCATGCCCGTGGGCTGCGCGAGGCTCTTCTCGCTCTCCGCGTTGGGCGTGGGCGCGCAGCAGGCCGCGTAGTTGATGTGCGTGTTGAGGTGGCGGGGCGTGACCGTGGGGGCGCCGGGGTTGCCCAGCACGGTGATGCGGCTCTCGTGCAGGTGGCCGCGCAGGCTGCTCCCCGTCAGGGTGCCGGGGCCCTCGAAGCGCAGGTCGTTGCGCGCCTCGGTGTTGCTCACGTAGACCTTCCCGCTCACCGGGTTGACGGCCATGTTGAACAGGATGGTGCCCACGCCCGCGTAGGTGCCCGCGGCGCCAGTCACCTGCACGGGCGGGTTGGCGGTGGCGGAGATGGCGAACACGTCCTTGTCCGGCAGGGAGAAGCGCAAGGAGTCGGTCCACGGCCGGTCGAGCACGTCCAGCCAGTCCTGGCCGTTGTACTTCACGATGACGGAGACCTCCGGAGCGGCGATGCCCTGGTGGTTGACGTTGGGGCCGGGGACGCCGCCCACGGACTCACCGCCGTTGGGCACCAGGCTCTCGTGGACCACGGAGGTGCGGTTGCCGGAGTGGAACGCCGCCGCGTAGACGCGGCTGCCGTCCGGCGTGGCCGCGAGCGCGCGCGGCGTGTCACCAAAGAAGCTCAGGCGGGTGAGCGGCGTGCCGCCCAGCGTCGTCCCCAGGCTCTCCGAGTCGAAGACCCAGACGTCCGCGCGGCCCACGCCCGGCGTGGTGAGCTGCGGGTCGAACCCGGTGTTCTGTCCGCGGTGCGCGGCGGTGATGAACGCGCGCTTCTTGCCGGTGCCGGCGAAGACGATGTCGCGGGGCTCGTCGCCCACGAGCAGCGTCCGCGTCACGCTGCCGCCCTGCCCGTTCGCGTCCACGCGCACGATGCTGACGCTGTCGGACAGGTGGTTGACCACCCAGACCTCGTCGTTGGTGCGCGCGGCGACGGCCACGGGCTCCAGGCCCACGGGCACGGAGCCCCTGTGGGTGAGGCCGCTGGCGGCGACCTGGAAGATCTCCAACCGGTTGTCAGGCGTGTTGACGGCGTAGAGCCACTGGCCGTTGGGCGACAGGGCCAGGGGGCGGACCTGGCCACTCTCGAAGACGGTGAAGTGCTGCGCGTGCGACGTGCGGCCGTAGGCAAGGCCCAACAGCAGCATCGCCGCGGACGCGGTGCGCTGGAAGACTCGGCGCACCACCGGGTGTCTGGCGTTCATGATGTCTCTCGGGGAAGGGGCTGGAGGCCCCGGCTACACAGTAGAGGTGGCGTCCGACATGGGGGAACGGGTGGACCCGGACCGGGCGGAGTCGTTGCGCGGCGCGACGACCCTCTCCCAGTACGCAGCGAAGGGCGTTCCCGGGTCGGACCGGCGCTACCGGGGCCAGTCCCGCAGGAGCCGTTCGGTGGCGTCCTGCTGGTCCCACTGCACGCGGCCGGTCAGCGTCAGGCTCCCGTGCTCGATGACAATCCTCCGCCACACCGGGGCGCCCGGGACGTAGCGCGCGTCCGCGCGGGCCCAGGCCGCGCCGCCGGTGGCCTCCACCATGCGCAGCACGCAGGCGTCGAACTCCGCCTCTGGCAGCCAGCGCAGCGCGTCCAGCACCTGGTCGGACTCGAAGTCGCGCAGCGGCGACGGCCGGCCGGTGACGGCACTCAAGGCCTGGGGGCCCCTTCCCTCCGGGATGAAGGAGAGGCCCTGGGGGCCCAGCACGCAGAACCCCTGGCGCCTGCCGAGCTTCGCGGGAAACACCGCCACGCTGTCCAGGCGCACCCCCGCCCGGGCGCGCCGCGCAGCGGGGGCTGCCGGTGCAACTCCACGAGCAGGGCGACCGCCGCGGCGCCGCGCACGGAGCGCGCATGGAGCCGCCGGTCCCCCTCCACCTTGAGGTCCACGTTCTGTTCCAGCCGGAAGCCGTCAGGGGAGATGGTGCCCAGCCGCACCTCCTGCGGCTCACCGAACACCGGCGCCCAGATGAGCCGCTCGCTGGTGAGCCGCAGCCGGCCCGCGCGCAGGGCCTGTGAGGCCAGGAGGCCCAGGGTGCCCGCCACCAGGCCGGCCACCACGGGGACATCCATCGACCTGGGGAGGACCAGCAACAGCAGGAAGCACAGCGCGGCCAGCGCGCCCCAGGCGAGCACCAGGCGCGGCGACACTTCCCGCCGCAGGGACATGGGCACGAGGCTCGGGCCCGAGCTTCGCCAGGTGTCATCCTCGAAGACGAGCACCTCGCCCGGCTTCAGCGCCCAGCGCGCGGGCTGGCGCACCAGCGCATCCAGCCGCGTCAGCGCCTCCTCCAGCGACACGTCCTCCGGCGCCACCGTCAGCACGTCCAACCTGCGCCGGGCCAGCCGCGTCAGCCGCTCCCGCCGCGCCGACAGCGCCCGGGCCTCGCGCAGGACGGGCGTGGCGTCCGGCCA
>NZ_JBKGHJ010000541.1:0-5209 GCF_046520365.1 Corallococcus sp. 4LFB | reverse complement strand
CGCGCGTCGTCCACGCACCGCGCGAGGCTGCCGCACGGGTGGGGTGCTGGAAGAGGACGCGCAGCGACAGCTCACGCCGAAGCGCGCGCGCAGCCGCGCGAGCACGCGCGTGGCCAGCAGCGAGTTGCCGCCCAGCCGGAACCAGGTCGTCCCGCGCACCCACGTCCGCGACCCCCAGCAGCTCCCCGAACAGCGCGGCGACGGCCTCCTCCGTGGGCGTCTGGGGCGGGACGCGCGCCTCCTGCGCGGCGCGCTCCAGCGTGGGCGCGGGCAGCGCCTTGCGGTCCACCTTGCCGTTGGGGCTGAGCGGCAGCGCGTCCAGCACCACGAAGGACGGCGGCACCATGTACTCCGGCAGCCTCGCCTGGAGCGACGCCTTGAGCCCGTCCACGTCCACGGTCGCGCCGGCCCGGCCCGCGACGTAGGCCACCAGCCGCTTGTCGCCGGGCACGTCCTCGCGCGCCAGCACCACCGCCTGGCGCACGGAGGGGTGCTGCTCCAGCGCGGTCTCTATCTCCCCCAGCTCGATGCGCAGGCCGCGCACCTTCACCTGGAAGTCGGCGCGGCCCAGGTACTCCACCTCGCCGTCCGGCAGCCAGCGCGCCACGTCCCCCGTGCGGTACATCCGCGCGCCAGGCAGGGCGCTGAACGGATCCGGGAGGAAGCGCTCCGCGGTGAGGTCCGGCCGGGACTGGTAGCCGCGCCCCACCTGCACGCCTCCGATGTACAGCTCCCCGGCCACCCCCACCGGCACCGGCTGGAACACCGGGTCCAGGATGAGGATGGACGTGTTCGCCACCGCCCGGCCAATGGGCACCGAGCGCCGGCCGTCGCCGGGCGTGCACGCGAAGTACGTCACGTCCACGGCAGCCTCCGTGGGGCCGTAGAGGTTGTGCAGGCCCGCGTGCGGCAGCACCTGGAGACAGCGCTCCTTGAGCTCCAGGGGCAGCGCCTCGCCGCTGCACATCACGCGGCGCAGCGACGCGCAGCCGCGCGCCTCCGGCTCCTCCAGGAACACCTGGAGCATGGAGGGCACGAAGTGCAGCGTGGTGACCCCCGCCTCGCGGATGAGCCGCGCCAGGTACGCGGGCTCCTGGTGGCCGCCGGGCCGGGCGACCACCAGCCGCGCGCCCGTCATCAGCGGCCAGAAGAACTCCCACACCGACACGTCGAAGCTGAAGGGCGTCTTCTGGAGCACCACGTCGTCCGCGCCCAGGCGGTACTCCGCCTGCATCCAGCGCAGGCGGTTGCACACGCCCCGGTGCGCGTTCATCGCGCCCTTGGGGCGGCCCGTGCTGCCGGACGTGAAGATGATGTACGCGAGCGCGTCCGGCAGCGGCTGGCGCGCGGGCGCATGCACGGGCAGGCGCGACAGCGCCTCCGCCTCCGCGTCCACGCACACCACGCGCGCCCCGTGGGCGGCAGCCCGGGCACCAGGTGCTCCTGCGCCAGCAGCACCGTGGGGCGCGCGTCCTGGAACATCCACGTCAGGCGCTGCGCCGGGTAGCCCGGGTCGAAGGGCACGTAGGCCCCGCCCGCCTTGAGCACCGCCAGCAGTGACACCACCAGCTCCAGCGAGCGCTCCAGGCACACGCCCACGCGCGACTCCGGCCCCACGCCCCACTCCCGCAGCCGGTGCGCCAGCTGGTTGGCCCGCGCATCCAGCTGCGCGTACGTGAGCGTGGCGTCTCCGAACGCGAGCGCCACCCGGTCCGGGGTGCGCGCCACCTGCGCCTCGACGAGCGACGCCAGGTCCTCCTGCTCCGGGTACACCTGCCGCGCGCCGTGCCAGTCCACCAGGAGCTGACGGCGCTCCGCCTCGGAGAGCAGGGGCAGGTCGCGCAGGGCGGTGTCCGGCGCGGCCAGCGCGCCCTCCAGCACCGTGCGCAGGTGCGCGAGCAGTCGCGCCAGGGTGGGCGCCTCGAACAGGTCGGTGCTGTATTCGGCGGACAGGCGCAGGCCCTGGGGCAGCTCCGTGGCGTAGAGGGTGAGGTCGTGCTTCGTCGTGTCGGTGGTGACGGGCAGCACCTCCAGCGTGAGGCCCTCCTGCTGGAGCACCGCGCCGGGCGCGTTCTGGTGGATGACCATCACCTGGAACAGCGGCAGGTGGCTGGAGCTGCGCTCGGGCTTGAGCGTCTCCACCAGCTTCTCGAACGGGACGCCCTGGTGCGCCTGGGCCTCCGAGAGCGTGTCGCCCACCCGGGCCATCAGCTCGCGGAAGCGCAGCTGGCCGGACAGCGGCGTGCGCAGCACCAGGGTGTTGATGAACAGGCCGATGAGCCCCTCCAGCTCCGCGCGGTCCCGGCCCGACACCAGCGTGCCCAGCGCCACGTCCTCCTGCCCCGTGTAGCGGTACACCAGCGACAGGAACGCGGACACCCACACCACGAAGAGCGTGGTGGCGTGGCGCTGGCTGAAGTCCCGCAGCTTCTGGGTCAGCTCCCGCGGCAGCGTGAGGAACTGCCGCGCGCCCGCCGAGCCCAGCGTCGCCGGCCGCGCCTTGTCCGCCGGCAGCTCCAGGCGCGCGTCGGGATTCAGCTTCCCGCGCCACCAGGACAGCTGGGACTCCAGCGCCTCGCCCTGGAGCGTCGCGCGCTGCCACGCCGCGAAGTCCGCGTACTGCAGGGGCAGCGCCTCCAGCCTGGCGCTCGTGCCCGCCCGGGCCGCGGCGTAGACGGCCGCCAGTTCGCGCACCAGCACGCCCATGGACCAGCCGTCCGCGATGGCGTGGTGGAGGTTGAGCAGCAGCAGGTGCTCCTCCTCCGCCAGCGCGTAGAGCGTGGCGCGCGCCAGCGGCCCCTCGGACAGGACGAAGGGCGCTGGGCGTCGCGCGTGACGGCGCGCCACGCGTGCGCTTCGCGCTCCGCCTCCGGCACGCCGCGCAGGTCCTCGCGCTCCAGCTTCAGCACGAGCGACGGGGCGATGACCTGGACGGGCCTCCCCTCCTCCTCGCGCAGCGTCGTGCGCAGGGGCTCATGGCGCTCCACCAGGGCCTGGAGGCCCCGCCCCAGCGCGTCCGGATCCAGCGCGCCCGTGAGGCGCACCACCGCGGGCATGTTGAAGAGCGCGCTGCCGGGACTCCACTGCTCCAGGAACCACATCCGCTCCTGGGAGAAGGACGCGGGGGCCCTGCGCGCCACCCGGGCCTTCTCCGCCAGCAGTCGGGCCAGCTTCGCGCGCTTCTCTTCCGGGGTCGTCGGCATGGAAACGCACCTCGCTGCGGGCGCCGGGGATGCCGGTCGCTCAAGGGGTCTGGCTGCTGTCGTGAAAGGACTGCGGCTACGTCGGAAGGGACAGCCGGGTGTGAAGGACCGCGCGGGCCCGCTCCAGGACCGCGCTCACGTCGTCATCGGGGAGGACCGCCTCCGCCCAGGCCAGCTCCGCCCCCCCTTCCCCGCTGGCAGCCCCCGGGGGGACCATCTGTTCCAGGAGCCGCCGCGCTTCCAGGCCGCGCTCCACCAGCGGCGGCGCCAGCGCGGTGACCAGCTCCAGGGTGCCCTCCCGCGTGGACGTCAGCGCCACCGCGATGGAGCCGGTCCCCTTGCGCAGCTGCTCCGCCAGGGTGCGCGGCTGGAAGTCCAGCCCGTCCCCCAGGTGGTGACACACCACGGTGGTGTCCCCCACGGTGGTCGCGGTCTCCAGCAGGCGCCGCGCCAGCTCCGCGCGCACGGCCCGCTGCGCCTTGCGCTTCTCCTTCTTGTCGGCCTGGGGCGCGTGCGACAGGTGCTCCCAGCGCTCCAGCAGGGGCGCGACCCGCGCGGGCGGCAGCTGCTCGTCCTCCAGGCGCTTGCGCAGCGCGCCCAGGTGCCGCACGCGCTCGTTGCCGGACAGGGCCTCCGTCCGCGCCAGGTCCTGCTCCAGCTCCGTCAGCTCCTGCTCCTGCCGCGCCGTGGCCTCGCGGGGCGTGGGGAGCGTGGGCGCGAAGACCTCCGGGACGCGGTCGAAGCCCACGACGTTCGCCTCGCCGTCCACGGCGTGCAGGCGCTTGCGGCTGAAGGGCAGCAGCTGCTCGTTGCCCACCTTCATCGCCAGCCGCCACGGGGTGTGTCGCCAGGGCGGCAGGTGGCGCAGGTACACGGCGTTGTAGCGCGGCACCGGCCGGTCTCCGCGCAGCGTCTTGAAGGGGTCCGCGCCGCCGCCGGTCTCCAGCGTCACGCCCCGCGCCTGCGCGTCGCGCATCAGCAGGTTGTTGATCAACCGGTACAGCCCCACCTCCTGCGGCAGCGACGTGTCGTAGCCGGAGACGGGCGAATACATGACGCCGTTCATCACGACCGTGGCGTAGAACATGTCCACGCGGCCGTCCTTCACCAGCGCGCGCACGTCCAGCAGCGAGCCCGCCAGCATCTCCTCCATGTACGTGACGCTGATGGGCGGGTTGGTGGCGTACTTCTCCCGGTGCAGCCGCCGGTACAGCTCCGCCAGCCGGGGCGCGCAGCCGGGAAGCTCCCCCCGGGCGTCCACCAGGCGGTAGCCGGACGGCTCCAGCAGCCGCGCGTCGCGCCGCCGGTTCTCCCGGACGCGCCGCTCCAGCTCCGGCTCGAAGGGGAGCATCATCCGCGTGTGCGTCATGTACGCGAAGTCGTAGCCCTGCGCCTGGAGGTGGTTGAGCAGGGCCGCGTGCGTGACGGGGTTCACCGCGAGGAAGTAGGGAGCGTGGTCCGGAAAGCGCGTGGTGAGGAACGCCGTCAGCCGCCGCGCTTGGTCCGCCGTGAGGTTCGCGCCCGCGTTGCGCAGGCTGGGCCAGCAGTCCACCTGGACGGCCTTGTCCAGGCGCAGGGTCTTCATCACCGCGCCCACGCCCCAGAGCGCGCTGCTGGCGGCGAAGCCGGCCAGGGGCTTCCAGTTTCCGGTCCGGATGGCCTTGCGCTGGCTGCCGATGAAGCGCTCGTACACCGAATGCAGCACCGAGTTGCCGAAGGTGCCTTCCGTGACGGACAGCGGGATGAGCAGGTCGTCCAGCCCCAGCACGAACATGTTCGCGCGGTCCTCGAACCACGGCCCGGGGCCGTGCTGGACCAGCGGGACGAGGAAGCTCTTCAGGCCGCGTCCCTCCGCCGTGTCGGGGAAGGGGGCCGTGTGGATGGTCGTCGCGTCGTAGAGGATCATGGTCGGCTCAGGACTCGACGCCCAGGTGCGTGCACACGCGGCTGCGCGCCGCGTCCAGCGCCGCGCCCACGCCGTCCGCGCGCGGGCCCCCGCCCCAGGC
>NZ_JBKGHJ010000540.1:0-5218 GCF_046520365.1 Corallococcus sp. 4LFB | reverse complement strand
CGCTCCAGCCGCGTCGCGGGAACCTGTCCGACTGTCCGACAGGTTTGGAGAACCCGGCTTGGGGGCGTCCGTTCCAGCCGAGCCGCGAGAACTTGTCCGACTGTCGGACAGGTTTGGACGACTGTGGGCGGGAGGTGCCCCACAGGGTGTCCGGGCTGTTGCGATGCGGCATCACTTTGAGCTCAGCACTTCAGCGTCCGGTGCGACGCCGTGCACGGGCGCGCGCGGCCTCCAGCGCGGAGTCCACTCCGGCGGGCGGCTTCGGCGGTTCGGGCTTCGACTCCGGGGGCTCCTCCGGGGTGGGGCTGGACGGCGCCGCGGAACGCTTCACGTCCGTGACGGGTGCGGCCGTGGGGCCTCGCGCCGTGGCCTTCTTCGCCGGCCGCTCCCGGGCAGCCTTCACGCGGGGCGCGGAGAGGAACCGGCGCACGGCCACCTCCGCCAGCATCGCCGCCAGCGCGAACGCCACCAGCCACGGTGCCAGCGCCACGCGGCCCTCCGACTCCGGCGCCTCCGCGAACAGGCCCGTCATCGACAGCCGCTCCTGTCCGCCGCCCACCGCCGCCAGTGCTCGCAGGAGCTTGAGCCCCTCCTTCGCGCTGCCCGGTTCGAACTCCGGCGCGTAGGGCAGCACCACCGGCGGCGCCCTCAGCACTCGCCCGCCCCACTTCACCACCGGGTGCCAGGTGCCGCTGCCCGACAGCGGGTACTCGACCACCAGCCGGTCCTCGTCCTCCCAGTGCAGCGGCTTCTCCGCGCCGGGGCGGCCGTCGTCCGACAGCAACACCGCCGTGGGCAGCGCACCCGGCATCGGCTCACCCGGCGGCAGGTCCAACGTCACGCGCAGCAGGTTGCCCTGGCGCTCCGAGCGCACCACCGCCTCCTCCTTCGGCGTGGTCCGCCCCATCGACCAGCGCACCACCGCCTCCAGCGTCGCGCGCAGCGCGCTCCACTCGCGCAGTTCCCCCGTGTACCTGCCGTCCACCTCCGCCGTGAGCGCCACCGTGCGTCCCGCGCCGTGCGGCCACAGCGCCAGCACCGGCGCGGCGTTGGTGTCCAGCGTGCGCAGCGCCACGTTCGCCCGGGGCTTCAGGTAGGTGAGGTTGTAGCCGCCCAGCTGCGGCAGCCCCGTCGTCGGCAGCGGTCCCAGCAGCGGCAGGTCCGGCGCGGCCTCCATCGACGCGGGCTCGTCCACGAACGTGGCCCTCGCCACCGCGAGCGTCTCCTGGCTGAAGATGCGCGGCAGGCTCATGGCGTCCTCCGCGAAGTAGATGCGCCCATCGCCGCGCCGGGCCACTTCGCGCAGCAGGTCCGCGTCCGGATCCGTGGGCTTGCCCAGGCCGATGACGGACACCGTCACGTTGGCCTCTCGCAGCGCGGCCAGCGTCGACTGGTAGTCGCCCGGCTCCTCGGAGTCCGCCGCGTCGGAGAACAGCACCACGTGCCGCGTGGGCTTGTCGCTGCGGAGGATCTCCTTGCGGCCCGCGCTCAGGGCCACGCCCACGTAGATGCCGCCACCTCCGCTGAAGCCTCGCGCCACCTGGTTGAACGGCAGCCCTTCGCTCACGGGGCTCAGCGGGAAGATTTCGTGCGGCTCCGTGTCCACCATGTGCACGGAGGCCTCGTCGTTCGCGTTGAGCAGCGTGAGCGCAGCCGTCACGCCCTCCGCCGCCAGCTCCATCTTCGTGCGGCCGTCCGGCACCTGCGCGCCCATGGAGCAACTGGAGTCCATGAGCACGCTCATCGCCACCGACGCACGGCGCTGCTCCTCGCGCATCTCCAGCGACACGGGCAGCAGCGGCTCCACGGGCGAGCGCCGGTAGCCGCCCTCGCCGAAGCTCGAACGCCCTCCCGTCATCACCAGCCCGCCGCCCGCCTGGTCCACGTAGTCCGCCAGCGCGTTCAACCCCGTCTCGCCCAGCGCGTTGGCGTCCACGTTCTCCAGCACCACCACGCCCACCCCATCGAGCGCCTCCAGCGACAGGTGGAACGGCGCCTTCACGTCCAGCTCCATGCCCGTCGCCGACAGCGCCTTCGCCAGCGTGCCCGAGGGCTGCGCGGTGAGCAGCAACACCCGCGGCGGGCCCTCCACGCGCAGCACGCCCACGCCCACGTCGTTCTCCGGGACGCCGTCGCCGGGCACCTCCACCGTGAGCCGGTAGCGCACGAGCCCCGGCTCCTCCAGGAGGTCGCGCAGGGGCAACAGGTTGGGGCCGGGCTTGAAGTCGAACGGCCCCTTCACCAGCACCTTTCCGTCGCGCTCCAGGCGCACGGTGCCGGTGACAGCGGAGGTGGCCTGCACCACGGCGGAGAACTGGAAGGGCTCGCGCACGGAGACGGTGGCGGGCACGTCCAGGGACACGACCGCCACGTCCAGCGCGGGCTCCGGACGGGACACCTGCCGGTAGTCCACCGCGATGCCTCGCGCCGCCAGCCGCCGCGTCGCGCCCCGGGCATCCGCGCCCGTGGCCCGGCCGTCGGAGACGACCAGCACCCGGCCCGTGCGCTCGGTGGGGATGAGCGCCCCTGCCGCATCCAGCGCGGCCGACAGGTCCGACGCCTCCGAGTCCACCGGCCGCGTGAAGCCACCGAACCGGCCCACCTCCGACAGCGGAGACTCCACGCGGGCCTCGCGGCCGAAGGTGATGACGCCCACGCGGTCGCCCGGCCGGCGCTGGGACTCCACCAGCGCAATCAGCTCCTGCGCCACGCGGTCCACGTCCAGCGGCATGGAGCGCGAGCGGTCCACCACCACGGCCACGTCGCTGCCCGCGTTGGCCAGCCGCAGCTCCGGTCCGGACAGCGCGCCCACGCCGAGCACCAGCAGCGCCCACCGCAGCACCATGGGCGGGCCGGGCCTCCGGCCATGGCGCCACAGGAAGAGGCCCAGCGGCAACAGCAGCAGCCACGCCTGGGGAAGGGTGAAGGTCATGCCTTCCTCGTGACGTAGAAGTCCGCCAGCAGCGCGGCCAGCAGCACCACCAGGGGCCAGCGGGCGCGCTCATGGCCGCCGTTCCCCTCTGAGTCCTCGCCCGCCTCCTTCGTGGCCACGTCGGCGCTGCCCCGGCCGCGCAGGTCCGACTCCCGCGCGTCCAGCGCCAGCACCTCCAGCGAGTCCACTTCACGGCCGTCGCGCTCCAGCACGTAGCGGCCGGGGCTCGTGGGCGCGGGCAGGCTCAGCGCGCCCGCGCCGAACACGGGCTTGCGGCCCGAGGGCCCCTTCAGCGCGTAGCGAGCCCCCGCCTCCGTCACCACGGAGAGCGCTTCGCCCAGGTTGAGCTGCTTCCGGGGGAAGCCTTCCCGCAGCCGCCGCGCCTCGCGCACCACGTTGCCCAGGAGCACGGGCCAGGCGGTGGTGCGCTGGAGGTTGGAGCGCGCCAGGTCCACGTTGAGGTGCAGCCGCCCACCCTCCTCTTCGGACACGAGCACGGCCTCGCCCGCGGTCATCAGCGGACGGCCCGGGGGGTTCGCGCCCGCCGTCCACCGCACACCCGCGAGCTGCACGTCGTCCATCAGCGTGCTGCCCTTCTCCGTGAAGAACGGCCCCACGAAGGTGCGCAGCGGTCCTTCCGCGCCCAGCGTCACGCGGGCCTCCGCGCGCGCGGGGCCCACGGACAGCACCGGCGCACCGGGGACGGGGGTGCCATGCGCCACGTCGGGCGACACCGCCAGGAAGCGCTCCAGCGCCTGCTTCGACGCGGGCGACAGGCCCTCCGTCAGTCCCACCGCCACCGGCATCACGGGGGACGGGGGCAGGCGCACGTGTCCGTCCTCGGGGAGCGCGTCGTCCGGCAGGGACACCTCCACGTCGCCGGCCTCGCGGAACGTGAGGCGCACCGTCGCGGCGCCCTCCTCCGGCAGCGCGATGCGCTCCGTGCGTTCAGTGCCCTCCCGAGCGCCCGGTCCAGGTGCCGCGCGCACGCGGGCTTCAACTTCCGAAGGGCCCGCGCCGAAGCGCGCGACCCGCAGCGTCACCGTGGCCCGCCCCCCTTCGTCGCGCCGCTGCGCGGAGACCAGCGCCACGTTGCCCTGGGAGCGGCCCAGCGCCGTCCAGCGCACGGAGGGAGGCACGGCCACCTCCGTGGAGGGAGGCGCGTCGGTGAAGAAGTGCACGCGCTTGCCTGGTCCGGCCAGCTCCTGCGCCCACAGGAGCGAAGCCGTGACGTCATGGTCCGGTCCGCGCGCGTCGAAGGACTCCAGTGCGCCCAGGGCGCGAGAGGCCTCCGCTTCCGGCCCAGCGATGACCTGGGGCGACACACCGCTCGCGAGCACCGTGACGTGCGTGGCGCGCTCAGTCTCCACGCGCTTCGCGGCTTCGGTGCGCACGTGCTCCAGCACCGTCCTGCCATCCGGAGTCCGAGCGGACATGGACAAGCTGCCGTCCACGACGAGCACGAGGTGACGGCGGCGAGCAGCCTCGCCCAGCCGCACGTCCGCCAGGTACAGCGCGGCGGCGAGCACGGCGAGCGCCTCCAGCAGCAGCGACGCCTCGCGAGTGAAGCGCTCCCACCGGGGTCCACCCTCCGCGCGAGGACGCGGCGTGCGCCACAGGAACAGCGCGCTCACCACGACCGGCTTCTGCCTGCGGCGCAGGAAGTACGCCGCGATCAACGGCACCAGCGCGCCCAGCGCCAATAAGCCCCAGGGAAGCCCGAAGCTCACGCTCCGCCTCCCACGACGCACCGCACGTGAGTGCACCCGCCATCGAGCCTCCGCGCCTCGCGCTCCACGCTGCTCGCACCGGCGCTCACGCTCCGCCTCCCGCGATGAACAGCGCGCGCAGCGGCCCCGCCACCTGCGCTCGCAGCCCCTCCGCCGCGTTCACGGTGAGCAGCGTTCCCCGCGCTCGCACCGCCGCGCTCCGCAGCGCGCGCTGGTGCTCCGCGAAGCGGCGGGCGTAGGCAGCCAGCACCCCGTCCGTCAGCAACTCCTCCAGCGCCACGCCGCTCTCCGCGTCCACCAACCGCGCGCCCTCGCCGCCCGTGGGCTCCAGGTCCTCCGCGTCCAGCACCTGCACCAGGAACAGCGCCGACGCTCCTCGCGACAGCCGGGCGCACAGCGCATCCAGGTCCGTCTCGAAGAGGAAGTCGCTCACCACCACCCGCAGGCCACACGGCCGCAGCGGCGGAAGCCGTCCCAGCGCCGACGCCAGGTCATCCCGCGCCTCGAACTCCGTGCCCCGCAGCGCCGCGCGGCACGCCGGCCCCTGCACCCGCTC
>NZ_JBKGHJ010000053.1:0-26738 GCF_046520365.1 Corallococcus sp. 4LFB | reverse complement strand
CATAGGCGACCAGCCGCTTGTCGCCGGGACGGTCCTCCCGTGCCATCACCAGCGCCTGCCGCACACCGGCCACGGAGGACAGCGCCGCCTCAATCTCTCCCAACTCGATGCGGTAGCCGCGCACCTTCACCTGCTCGTCCAACCGCCCCAGGTACTCCAGCCTCCCGTCCTCCAGCCTGCGCGCCGCATCCCCCGTGCGGTACATCCGCTCGCCGGCTTCTCCGTGAGGATTGGGGATGAAGCGCTCCGCGGTCAGTTCCGGCCGCCGCAAGTACCCGCGCGCCAGCCCCGCTCCAGCGACGTACAGCTCGCCCGCGACTCCCGGCGGCACCGGCTCCCACCGCGCGTCCAGCACGTACGCGCGCAGGTCTCCAATGGGTACGCCAATCAGGCTCGCGCTCTTCTCCGCGTCCCGCGAGCCCAGCGCATGGTGCGTCACGTGCACCGTGGTCTCGGTGATGCCGTACATGTTCACCAGCAGCGGCGCGTCGGCTTCGTGCCTCTCGTACCAGGGCTTCAGCCGCTGGAAGTCCAGCCGCTCTCCGCCGAACACCACGCTTCGCAGGGCCAGCGGCAGCTTCAACTGCCCGTCCGCCTCCAGCAGTTGGTAGAAGGCCGAGGGCGTCTGGTTGAGCACCGTCACGCCTTCCCTGGACAGCAGCTCCAGGAAGGCGGACGGCGAGCGCCTCACCGCGTCGGGCACCACCACCACGCGCCCGCCATACAGCAGCGCGCCCCAGATTTCCCACACCGAGAAGTCGAAGGCGAGCGAATGGAAGAAGCTCCACACGTCGCGCTCGCTGAAGCCAAACTGCGACGTCGCCTGGAAGAGCCGCAGCACGTTGCCGTGTTGCAGCAGCGCGCCCTTGGGCTTGCCCGTGGAGCCGGAGGTGTAGATGACATAGGCCAGGTGCCCGGGCCCGCTGAGCGGCGGGAGGTTGGCGTCGGGCAGTCCCGCCACCGTCGGCCAGTCCCGGTCCAGGCACCACAGCGGCTGGCGCGCACCGGCCAGGCGCTCCACGAAGGACTCCTGGGTGAGCACCAGGGCGGGCCGCGCGTCGTCCAGCATGCCCAGCAGCCGCTGCGCGGGATAGTCCGGGTCCAGCGGCAGGTAGGCACCGCCGGCCTTGAGGATGGCGAGCAGGGCCACCAGCATGTCGATGCCGCGCGAGGCGCACAGGCCCACCAGCACGTCGGCCCGACGCCCAGGGCGCGCAGGTGGTGCGCCAGCCGGTTGGCGCGCGCGTTGAGCTCGCCGTAGGCCAGGGAGTGGCCCTCGTGGGTGAGCGCCACCGCCTGGGGCCGGCGGGCCGCCTGCGCCTCGAAGAGCCCGTGCAGCGTGCCCTCCACCTCGTAGTGCGACGCCGCGTTGCACGCCGCCAGCAGCGACTTGCGCTCCTCCGCATCCAGCAGCGGCAGCCGTGAAATGCGCGTTTGAGGCGCGTCGCATGCGGCCTCGGCCAGGCACTCCAGGTGGTGGTGCCAGCGCGCGAGGGTCGCGGCGTCGAACAGGTCGGTGTTGTAGACGTAGTCGACCAGGAGCCGGTCGCCCGTCATGCGCATCTCGACCTTGAGCTCGAAGTCGGCCTGGACGCCCAGTTCGCTCGGCCGGCTGGCGATGCGCAGGCCCTCGGCCGAGGTGAAGTCATCGAGCGCGCCGCCCAGCTCCGCGTCGTCGTAGAAGTTGAGCACCACTTGCGCGTAGGGCATGTACGAGGCGTCGCGGCTGGCCACCAGATGCTTGAGCACCAGCTCGAACGGCAACGGGTAGTCGTGCACCGAGAGCACCTGCCGCGCGGTGGCGTCCAGCACGTCGGCGAACGAGCTGTCCTCGCGGGCCGTGCTGCGCAGCGTGACGATGTTGGCGAAGATGCCGATCAGGTTCTCCGTGCCGTAGGACCGGTTCGCCGACAGGCTGCCCAGGCACAGGTCGTTCTGCCCCGTCAGGCGGTGGAACAGCGCCTTGAACGCCGCGGCCATGACCATGAACAGCGTCGCGCGCGAGGCACCACCCAGGGCCGCGAGGCGCCGCGTCAGCGCGGGCGACAGCGCGGCGCGGTGCACCTGCCGCGGTAGGTCATGGCCGCTGGACGCGGCCGGTCGGTGGGCAGCGACAGCAGGTCGGGGGCGCCCGCGAGCTGTTCCTTCCAGTAGTCGAGCTGTTCGCGCAACGCCGGGCCGCTGAACTGCCGGCGCTCCCAATCGCAGTAGTCGACGTACTGGATGGGCAGCGGCGCGAGCGGCAGGCCGTCGTAAAGCCGCATCACCTCCTCCAGCAGCACCCGGAACGACCAGCCGTCGTAGAGGATGTGGTGCAGCGTGAGCAGCAGCACGTGCTCGCCCTCGGCGGCCTTGAGCAGGCGCACGCGGAACAGCGGTCCCTGCTCCAGGTGGAAGGGCGTGGCCGCCTCCTCGCGAACCCTGCGCGCGACGGCGTCGCTCGCTTGCGCCGCGCCGAGCCCGCTGAAGTCCTCCACCGCCACGCGCAGGGGCGCTGGTGGCGCAATCACCTGCCCGGGCACGCCGGAGCGGTGGGTGAAGGTGGTGCGCAGCGGCTCGTGGCGCGCCACCAGCAGGTCGAAGGCGCGCGCGAGGCGCTGTGCGTCCCAGGCACCGGACAGCGTGAGCGCCACCGGCATGCTGTAGGACAGGACTCCGGGCTGGTACTGCTCCAGGAACCAGAAGCGGTTCTGCGCGTAGGACAGCGGCGCCGTGCCCTGGCGCGGCACCGGTTCGATGCGCGCCGTCACACGCTGGCGCGTGCCGCGCCCGGCCTCGATGCGCGCGGCCAGCTCGGCCACGCTGGGCGCCTCGAACAGGGCACGCAGCTGCAGCTCCACCTCCAGCTGCGCGCGCACCTTGGAAATCACGCGCGTGGCCAGCAGCGAATGGCCGCCCAGGTGGAAGAAGTTGTCGTGGATGCCCACGCGGTCCAGGCCCAGCACCTCCGCCCAGATGCGCGCGGTGGCCTCCTCCATGGGCGTGCGCGGCGCGACGTAGCCTGCCTCGCCGCGCGTGAGGTCGGGTGCGGGCAGCGCCTTCTTGTTCACCTTGCCATTGGGCGTGAGCGGCAGCGCGTCCAGCACGACGACGTGCGCCGGCACCATGTAGGCCGGCAGTTGCTCGCGCAGCCGCTCCAGCACCGTGTGCTGCAACCCGGCCTGCCGCTCCTCCGAGTACGGCTCGTGCGCCAGTGCGCGCAGCGACGCGTCGTCCGCGCCCGCCGCCGGGTACAGGGCCGACCAGTCGATGGCGCGCGGCGCCCGCAGGAACACCGCGTGCAGCCCTCCCTCGCCGCCCGAGGCGAGCGCGAAACGCACGGTGTAGCCGCGCTCGGCGGCCAGCGCCTCCAGGCGCACCGGGTCCACGCCCGGCAGGGGCTGGGCGTCCAGCTCGCGCGCGAGCTCGGCCGCCGTCGCCTCATCGGCCATCCGGTGCAGCAGGCCGTGCGCCGCGCGCATCGAGGCGAGCCGCGCCTGCGGGATGTCGCGCACGGCCAGGGATGGCGGCGCCTCGCGCGTGAGCCGCTGGCGCACGGCCTCCTCGCTCTCCCAGCCTTGCCAGTCCGGCGCGAGCTCGGCCGCCGCCTGGCCCACGGAGATGATCACGTCGTAGCGGAAGCGCGTCAGCTCGTTGTCCACCTGGCCGCGCTTGGGCAGGACGTTGATGCCGCTGATGCGCGGGAAGCGCCGGCGCAGCGCGAAGAACCAGGCCGGGTCGACCAGCAGCTCGGCCTCGCGGCGAGCGTTCTGCGTCGCCAGTTGCCGCAGCTCGCCGACGCGGGCGTCAGGCTCGGCCTGGTGCAGGGCCATGGAGGCGTGCAGCAGCTCCAGCAGGCCGGCGTGCCGGAGGTCGCCCACGAACACGTGGCCGGACGCACCGAGCTGCCCGAGCGCGCCCTCCAGCACGGTGTCCAGGTAGGCCAGGCTCGGGAAGTACTGCGCCACCGAGTTGATGACCACGGTGTCGAAGGGGCCGCCGGGCAGGTCGCGTAGCGCATCCGCCGGGCGCTGCAGCAGCGAGAGCTCGCAGGGCATGGGCTCGCGCGCGGCCAGGCCGCGGCGCAGCTTGTCCAGCACCACGCCCGAGAGGTCGGTGCCGCAGTACCGCGTGCACGACGGCGCCAGGCGGTGCAGCAGCAGGCCGGTGCCGCAGCCAATCTCCAACACCCGCTCCGGCTCGAGCGCGCGGATGCGCGCCACCGTCTGGTCCACCCACTCGTGCATCTGCGCGGCCGGGATGGGTTGGCGGTCATAGCTGCTGGTCCACCCCGAGAGGTCGAAGGTCAGGTCGTCCGGCGTGGCCGTCTGGCCGTAGATCTGGTCGAACACCTGGTTCATGCCGGCGACCTGCTCGGCTTCGGCCAACGGCGCCGCGCGGCGTTGGAGCAGGCCCACGTGTGGCGCGGCACGCCCGTTGGCGTGGGCCCGCGCGTCGCGCTCGCGCACGGCGTAGATCTGGTAGACGCCCGTGCCCTGCATGGCGCGCTTCTGGTGCACCACGCAGCCGAAGCCGTGGCCCGCCAGCAGACGGCGGATGGTGTCGACGCGGCCGTCGATGTCGTGCGTCTCGATGACCAGCTGGCGGATCTTCGGCCAGTCGCCGGGCTCGATGCCCGACAGCACGTCGAGTTCGCTCTTCTCGACATCGAGCTTCAGCAGGTCGATGCGCTCCACGCCCGTCTCGCGGAGGGCCTGCGACAGCGTGATGATGCGGCAGGGATGGACCTCGGCCTCGAACTTGCCTTCGAGCAGTTCGTCCAGGAAGGAGCCCGACTCCTCCGACTGGTTCCTCAGGAACCGCTCGGTGAGCGCCCGTTCGGTCCGGGCATCCGCGTACAGGCCCGAGTTGACGGACATGTTGCGGTAGTAGTGGATCTGGGTGGTCTGCTCGCGGTCGGACAGGCCGAACGGCATGGCGGTGGCGCCCGGCGCGTGGAGCGCTACGTTGCGGGCCATCACGTCGAACATCGGCGGCACCGGCTCGAAGGAGTAGACGCGGGGGCGGGCGCAGCGGTCGTGCACGAACAGCGTGAACAGGCCGATGTTGGCGCCGACGTCGAACACCACGCAGTCGTCGTCCAGCGTGATGCCGTGCTGCAGGTAGACCTCCTCCTCGAAGATCTCCTCGAACACGGCACGCGTCTCATGCTGGTTGAGGTGGGCGATGCGGATGCCGTTGGGCAGCTCGTAGCGGTCCTGTGCGTCCTCTTCCTGCGCGCTCGGCACCACATAGGCGACCAGCCGCTTGTCGCCGGGACGGTCCTCCCGTGCCATCACCAGCGCCTGCCGCACACCGGCCACGGAGGACAGCGCCGCCTCAATCTCTCCCAACTCGATGCGGTAGCCGCGCACCTTCACCTGCTCGTCCAACCGCCCCAGGTACTCCAGCCTCCCGTCCTCCAGCCTGCGCGCCGCATCCCCCGTGCGGTACATCCGCTCGCCGGCTTCTCCGTGAGGATTGGGGATGAAGCGCTCCGCGGTCAGTTCCGGCCGCCGCAAGTACCCGCGCGCCAGCCCCGCTCCAGCGACGTACAGCTCGCCCGCGACTCCCGGCGGCACCGGCTCCCACCGCGCGTCCAGCACGTACGCGCGCAGGTCTCCAATGGGTACGCCAATCAGGCTCGCGCTCTTCTCCGCGTCCCGCGAGCCCAGCGCATGGTGCGTCACGTGCACCGTGGTCTCGGTGATGCCGTACATGTTCACCAGCAGCGGCGCGTCGGCTTCGTGCCTCTCGTACCAGGGCTTCAGCCGCTGGAAGTCCAGCCGCTCTCCGCCGAACACCACGCTTCGCAGGGCCAGCGGCAGCTTCAACTGCCCGTCCGCCTCCAGCAGTTGGTAGAAGGCCGAGGGCGTCTGGTTGAGCACCGTCACGCCTTCCCTGGACAGCAGCTCCAGGAAGGCGGACGGCGAGCGCCTCACCGCGTCGGGCACCACCACCACGCGCCCGCCATACAGCAGCGCGCCCCAGATTTCCCACACCGAGAAGTCGAAGGCGAGCGAATGGAAGAAGCTCCACACGTCGCGCTCGCTGAAGCCAAACTGCGACGTCGCCTGGAAGAGCCGCAGCACGTTGCCGTGTTGCAGCAGCGCGCCCTTGGGCTTGCCCGTGGAGCCGGAGGTGTAGATGACATAGGCCAGGTGCCCGGGCCCGCTGAGCGGCGGGAGGTTGGCGTCGGGCAGTCCCGCCACCGTCGGCCAGTCCCGGTCCAGGCACCACAGCGGCTGGCGCGCACCGGCCAGGCGCTCCACGAAGGACTCCTGGGTGAGCACCAGGGCGGGCCGCGCGTCGTCCAGCATGCCCAGCAGCCGCTGCGCGGGATAGTCCGGGTCCAGCGGCAGGTAGGCACCGCCGGCCTTGAGGATGGCGAGCAGGGCCACCAGCATGTCGATGCCGCGCGAGGCGCACAGGCCCACCAGCACGTCGGCCCGACGCCCAGGGCGCGCAGGTGGTGCGCCAGCCGGTTGGCGCGCGCGTTGAGCTCGCCGTAGGCCAGGGAGTGGCCCTCGTGGGTGAGCGCCACCGCCTGGGGCCGGCGGGCCGCCTGCGCCTCGAAGAGCCCGTGCAGCGTGCCCTCCACCTCGTAGTGCGACGCCGCGTTGCACGCCGCCAGCAGCGACTTGCGCTCCTCCGCATCCAGCAGCGGCAGCCGTGAAATGCGCGTCTGGGGCCGCGCGACCGCGGCCTCCACCAGCACCAGGAAGTGCCGCGCCATGCGTTCGATGGTCGAGCGGTCGAACAGGTCGGTGCTGTATTCGATGAAGGCCCGCAGTCGCTCGCCCGCCTCCGCGAAGTCGAAGAAGAGGTCGAACTTGGCGGTCTGGCTGCGCGCCGCGTCGGGCTCCAACACCAGCTCTGGCAGGGCCAGCCGTCCCATGGGCGCGTTCTGCAGGCCCAGCATCACCTGAAACAGCGGCGTGTGGCTCAGATGCCGCTCCGGCGCCAGGACGTCCACCAGCTGCTCGAAGGGCAGGTCCTGGTGGGCATAGGCCTCCAGCGCCGTGCGCCGCAGCTGCTCCACGAGGTCCAGGAAGCTCGGGTCGTCCTCCAGGCGCGTGCGCAGCACCAGGGTGTTGACGAAGAAGCCAATCAAAGGCTCGAGCTCGCCGCGAGTGCGGTTGGCGATGGCCGTTCCGATGCAGACGTCGTGCTGACCGCTGTAGCGCGACAGCAGGACATTGAGCGCGGCGGCCAGCGGCATGAAGAGCGTCCCCCCGGAGCGCAGGCCCAGCGCGCGCAAACCCGCGGTGACCTCGGGCGGCACCTCGAAGGAATGCGTGGCGCCACGGTGGCTCTGGGTCGCCGGCCGCGGCCGGTCGGTGGGCAGCGTCAGCAGCGTCGGCGCCCCGTCCAGCCTGGCCTTCCAGTACGCCACCTGCCTGTCCAGCTCCTCGCCGGACAGCACCTGGCGCTGCCACTGGGCGAAGTCCGCATACTGGATTTGCAGCTCGGGAAGGGGCGAGGGACGGTTCTGCGCGAACGCCGCGTAGAGCGCGCCAAGCTCACGCACCAGCACGCCCATCGACCAGCCGTCGGCGACGATGTGATGCAGGGTGAGCAGCATCAGATGTTCCGCCGCCTCCAGCCGCAGCAGCCTGAAGCGGATCGGCGGTCCTTCGGCCAGATTGAACGGCGTGCGCGCTTCCTCCTGCATCCGCGCCAGCGCCTGGGTTTCCCGCTCGCCGCCGGGCAGCGCGCTCAGGTCTTCCTGCGCCAGTGTCAGCGCCAGGTGCGGCATGATCTGCTGGAACGGCGCGCCGTCGCTCACGACGAAGCGGGTGCGCAGGGCTTCATGGCGCCGCACGACTTCATTCAGGCTCGCATGCAGCGCCGCGATGTCGAGCCGGCCGCGCATCCGCACCGCCACCGGGACGTTGTAGAACGGGTTGCCTGGCTCCAGCTCGTTCAAGAACCACAGCCGCTGCTGCGCGAACGAGAGCGGAAGCGGCTTGTCGCGCGCGACGCGCACCAGCGGTACCCGCGCCTCGCTCCTCGCGTTGCGCGCGGCCAGAAAGGCGATCAGCGCCTCGCGGTTGGCGCGAATGCGCTCGCGCAGCTCGCTGCTGATGTTGCCCTTGGGCGCGCCAGCCGGAGGTTCGATCCATCGACCGCGAGCGTCGCGCCGGCCGCGGCGATTTCGGTCAGGAGGTCGTCAAGCGTGGTGCGGACGGCGGTGTCGGACGGTGACAAGGCGGGTTCCTTCGTAAGGAGTTGATGGGCGCGCGGGGCGGGAAGGGGGCTAGAGCAGCTCCTCGACCCACTCCTGTTCCGTCCGCGCCGGCTCATCGGTTCGCGGCCTGGGGGCTGACCGCTGTTCGAGCCGCTGGCCCATCTTCGCCACGGTCGGGTCCTCGAACAGCGCCTGCAGGGGCAGGTCCTCCCCGAAGCGCGCGCGCAGCCTGGAGATCGCCTGGGTCGCCAGCAGCGAGTGGCCGCCAAGGCTGAAGAAGTTGTCGTGGATGCCGACCTTGTCCAGGCCGAGGACCTCCGCCCAGATCGCGGCGAGCTCCTGCTCCAGCGGCGTCCGGGGGGCGACAAAGCCTTCCTCGCTGCGAACGGCCTGCGGCACCGGCAAGGCCTTCCGGTCCACCTTGCCGTTCGGGGTGAGCGGCAGGGCCTCCAGCGCCACGAAGGCCGAGGGCACCATGAAGCCGGGCAGCCGCTGCGCGAGGAAGGCGCGCAGCGCATCCGCGTCCGGGGCCGGCTGCTCCGGGGAGGGCACGCCGTAGGCCACCAGCCGCTTGTCACCCGGAACGTCCTCGCGCACCACGGCCACCGCCTCGCGGAGGGCCGGGTGGGCGCGCAGCGCGGCCTCCACCTCGCCCAGCTCGATGCGGAAGCCGCGCACCTTGACCTGGTTGTCGATACGGCCGAGGAACTCGAGCACCCCGTCCGGCCGCCAGCGCGCCAGGTCTCCCGTGCGGTAGAGGCGCTCTCCGGGGCGCGAGGAGAGGGGGTCGGGGATGAAGCGCTCCGCGGTCAGCTCCGGGCGGGAGAGGTAGCCGCGCGCCAGGCCGTCGCCCCCGATGAAGAGCTCACCCGGCACGCCCACGGGCACCGGCCGCAGCCGCGCGTCGAGCAGGTACACCCGGGTGTTGGCGATGGGGTGGCCGATGGGCACCGAGGTGCCCACCTGCTCCGGCCGCGTCATGCGGTGGCAGGAGGTGAAGAGCGTGCTCTCCGTCGGGCCGTAGCAGGCGGTGACGGGGATGCCCAGCTCCTCGATGGCGCGGCGGACGTGAGGCGCGGAGACGACGTCGCCGCCGGTGAGCAGCTGCCGCAGGCCCCGCAGGCTGTCGAACTCCAGGTCCACCATCTGCGCGAAGAGGCCCGCGGTGAGGTGCAGGGTGGTGACGCCGTGGTGGCGCAGCACGTGGGCGAGCAGCTTCAGGTCACTGGGGGACTGGGGCGGGAAGACGACGAGCCTGCCCCCGAAGAGCAGCGGACCCCAGACCTCCAGCGTGGAGGCGTCGAAGGAGATGGGGGCAATGAGGAGGAAGGTCTCCTCGGGGCCGAGGTGGGCGTAGTGGATGCCGTGGAAGAGGCGCAGGACGGAGCGGTGCTCGATGGCAACGGCCTTCGGACGCCCGGTGGTGCCGGAGGTGAACATCACGTAGGCGAGGCTGTCGCCGCCCACGCCAGGCACGTCGAGAGAGGCGTCCGGCCAGGCGGCGAGCCGCGCGCGCCAGTCGGGACCGAAGACGAAGGAGGAGGGGAAGAGCGGCGAGAGTGCGTCGGCGAAGGAAGGCTGGGTGAGCAGCAGGTGGGCGCCGACGTCCTGGAGCATCGAGGCCAGACGCTCGCGAGGGTCGGAGGCGTCGAGCGGGACGTAGGCACCCCCGGCCTTGAGGATGGCGAGGAGGGAGACGATGAGCTCGAAGGAGCGCTCCAGGCAGAGGGCGACGCGCGAGCCGTGGCGGACGCCGAGGGTGCGCAGGTGGCTTGCGAGCTGATTGGAGAGGGCGTCGAGCTGGCGGTACGTCAGGTGCGCGTCGCCGAGGACGAGGGCGACCGCGTCGGGAGTTCGCTCGGCCTGATGGGAGAAGAGGACGTGGAGCGGCGTGTCGCGCGGGTACTCCGCGCGCGTGTCGTTCCACGCCACCAGCACCTGCTGGCGCTCCGCGGGCGTCAGGTGGGAGAGGGTGTCGAGGGGCGCGTCGGGCTCGGCGCACAGCGACTCGAGGAGCACGCGGTGGTGCTCCATCATCCGGGAGATGGTGGCCGCGTCGAAGAGGTCGGTGCTGTAGCCGAGGGTGCCGGTGAGCCCCTCGGCCGTCTGCGTCAGGCTGTAGTCGAGGTCGAACTTCGCGGTCGCGGCTTCGAGCTCCTGGAGGCGCAGCCGCAGGCCTGGCAGCTCCATCGCGCCCATGGGCGTGTTCTGCAGCGCGAAGAGGACCTGGAAGAGCGGCGAGCGGCTCGGGTCGCGCCGTGGCTGGAGCTGCTCGACGAGCTTCTCGAAGGGGACGTCCTGGTGCGCGTAGGCGGCCAGGGTGGACTGCTTCACCTGACGCAGCAGGGCGCGGAAGGACGCGCGAGCGTCGATGCGGGCACGCAGGACGAGCGAGTTGACGAAGAAGCCGATGAGGCCCTCCGTCTCGGCGCGGTTGCGGTTGGCGATGGGGGAGCCAACGACGACGTCGTCCTGTCCGGAGTAGCGGGAGAGCAGGAGCTGGAAGGAAGCCAGCAGCACCATGAAGGGCGTGGCGCCCTCCTGCCATGCCAGGGCCTGCACGGCGTCGGAGAGGGACCGGGGCAGGCTGACGGGGAGCGAGGCGCCTCGAAAGGACTGGATGGCCGGGCGAGGCCTGTCGGTGGGCAGCTCCAGCGCGGCGGGCATGTCGGCGAGCTGCTTGCGCCAGAAGTCGAGCTGGGACTGGAGGACCTCGCCCTGGAGCCACTGGCGTTGCCAGGCGGCGAAGTCCGCGTACTGCACGGGCAGCGGGGGCAGCGGGGCCGGCTGGCCGGAGAGGAAGGCCCGGTAGAGCGCCGCCAGCTCGCGCACCATCACGCCCACGGACCAGCCGTCCGAGACGATGTGATGCAGCGTGACCAGCAGGGCATGCCGTGTGCGCTCCAGCCGCAGCAGGCGCACTCGCACCACGGGCCCGTTCGTCAAATCGAACGGGCGCTGAGCCTCCTCGATGGCCAGACGCTGGGCCTCGCGCTCGCGCTCCTCGGGCGCGAGGTGCGTCAGGTCGATGAGGGGCAGGGGCGGCGGCGCCGTGGGATGGATGACCTGGACGGGCACATCGCCGTCGCGTGGGAAGGTGGTGCGCAACACCTCGTGGCGATCCACCAGCGCGGTGAGGCCCTGCTCGAAGGCACGGAGGTCCAGCTCGCCCTCCAGCCACACCACTCCGGGCACGTTGTAGAAGGCGCTCCCGGGCTGGAGCTGATCGAGGAACCACAGGCGCTGCTGGGCGAAGGACACCGGCAGCGGCCCGGTGCGCGGCACCGGCACCAGGGGCGGCGCGGAAGGTGCTCCGCGCTGACGCCGGGCCTCCACCCGCTCCGCGAGCGCGGCGACGGTCGGTGCGGTGAAGAACTCGGCCAGCGGCAGCTCCACGCCGAACGTCGCGCGGACCCGGGAGACGACCTGGGTCGCGAGCAGCGAGTGTCCCCCCAGGGCGAAGAAGTCGTCCTCCGCGCCGAAGGTGTCGAGCTTGAGGACGTCGGCCCAGAGCGCGGCGAGCTGGCGCTCGGTGTCCGTGGAAGGCGGACGCGAGGGGGCGCGGGCCACGGCGGACGCGTCGGGCACGGGCAGGGCCTCGCGGTCCACCTTGCCGTTGGCGTTGAGGGGCAGGGACTCGAGACGCACGAAGGCCGCGGGCACCATGGACTCGGGCAGGTGCTCGAGCAGGGCGGCACGGAGTCCGGCCGCGGTGAGCGCGGAAGGCGTGCCCGGCACGACGTAGGCGACGAGGCGCTTGTCTCCGGGCACGTCCTCGCGGAGCAGGACGAGGGCGTCACGCACACCGGGCAGCTGGCGGAGCGCGGCCTCGACTTCGCCCGGCTCGATGCGGAAGCCGCGCAGCTTCACCTGGAAGTCGGTGCGGCCCAGGAAGTCCAGGGTCCCGTCCGCCAGCCAGCGCACCTGGTCGCCCGTGCGGTAGAGGCGCGCGCCGGGCTCCGTGCCGAAGGGGTTGGGGAGGAAGCGCTCCGCGGTGAGGTCCGCGCGGTGGAGGTAGCCCCAGGCCAGGCCCTCGCCGCCCACATACAGCTCGCCGGGCATGCCCACGGGCACCGGGTGCAGGGCCCTGTCCAGCACGTAGGCCGTGGAGTTGGAGATGGGGCCGCCAATGGGGAGCGAAGCGCCGACAGGGGTCGCGGGCGCCAGCGACTGGGACGTGGAGAACGTCGTGTTCTCCGTGGGGCCATAGACGTGAAGGAAGCGCGTGCCCTGGCGCATGCGCAGCAGGTGCTCGCGAGCACGGGCCATGGGCATGGCCTCGCCACCCGCCAGCACCTGCGGCACGCCTCCCAGTGCTTCGCCGTGGTGCTCCACCATCTGGGCGAAGAGGGCCGTCGTGAGGAAGAGCGCCGAGACGCCGTGGCGCCGCAGCAGGCCCGCGACCTCCTCCAGTGACAGGGCGTGGGGAGGCGGCAGCACGAGGCGAGCGCCGTGCAGCAGCGAGCCCCAGAGCTCCAGGGTGGAGGCATCGAAGGCGACGGGGGCGAGCTGGAGGAAGACCTCCTGGGGCCCGAAGCGCATGTAGGAGGTGCCCAGCACCAGCCGCGCAACGGCGCGGTGAGGAATGCAGACGCCCTTGGGCCGGCCGGTGGAGCCGGAGGTGAACATCACGTAGGCGAGGCTGTCGCCGCCCACGCCGGGCACGTCGGGGGAAGCGTCTGGCCAGGCGGCGAGCCGCGCGCGCCAGTCGGGACCGAAGACGAAGGAGGAGGGGAAGAGCGGCGAGAGTGCGTCGGCGAAGGAAGGCTGGGTGAGCAGCAGGTGGGCGCCGACGTCCTGGAGCATCGAGGCCAGACGCTCGCGAGGGTCGGAGGCGTCGAGCGGGACGTAGGCACCCCCGGCCTTGAGGATGGCGAGGAGGGAGACGATGAGCTCGAAGGAGCGCTCCAGGCAGAGGGCGACGCGCGAGCCGTGGCGGACGCCGAGGGTGCGCAGGTGGCTTGCGAGCTGATTGGAGAGGGCGTCGAGCTGGCGGTACGTCAGGTGCGCGTCGCCGAGGACGAGGGCGACCGCGTCGGGAGTGCGCTCGGCCTGACGGGAGAAGAGGACGTGGAGCGGCGTGTCACGCGGGTACTGCGCGCGCGTGTCGTTCCACGCCACCAGCACCTGCTGGCGCTCCTGCTCCTGGAGGAAGGAGAGGTCGCGCAACCGGCGCGCCTCACCCGAGGCAAGCCCCTCGAGCGCCAGCCGCACGTGCTCCAGCAGCCGCGCGGCCGTCGCCTCGTCGTAACGGGCGGTGTCGAACGTCAGCTGGAGGCGGAGCTCCGCGCCCGGGACCACCGCGAGCACGAGCGGATAGTGGGTGCGCTCCCGCATGCGCACGTTCGTAATGGCCACCCCGGACGCGCGCTCCGTCAGGGCCGCGTCCAGCGGGTAGTTCTCGAAGACGAAGAGCGACTCGAAGAGCGGCGTCCCGCGTGGCACGTCGCTCCACGACTGCACCTGCACCAGCGGGCAGTGCTCGTGCTGCCGCAGCTCCACCTGCCGCGCCTGGAGCTGCTGGAGCCAGGGCACCACCTCCGTCCCCGATTCCACCTGGACGCGCGCGGGCAGCGAGTTGATGAACAGCCCCACCCTCTCTTCGACACCGGGCAGCTCCGGCGGACGGCCGGAGACGGTGACGCCGAAGAGCACGTCCTCCTCGCCGCTGTAGCGGGAGAGCATCAGCGCCCACGCGCCCTGCGCCAGCGTGCCCACCGTCAGCTCGTGCCGCCGCGCGAAGGCCTGCAGCGCCGCCGTGACGTTCGCGGGCAGCTTCAGCACCCGCTCTCCACCCTCCACCACCGCCGCGCCCGCGGGGACCGGCTTCGCCCCGGGCAGCGCGTCGGCGCGGTGAAGCCCGCCAGCGCCTTGCGCCACCACGGCTCGGAGCTGGCCGTGTCCTGCTGTCCCAGCCAGGCGATGTAGTCGCGGAAGGCCGGCGCGGGTTCCAGCCGGAGCGCCTGTCCTCGCGCCGCGGCCTCGTAGGACCCGAGGAGCCGCCGCAGCACGACGCCCACGCTCCAGCCGTCCATCAGCAGGTGGTGGAAGCTCCAGACGCAGTGCCAGTCCTCCTCCGCCATCCGGATGACGGTCAGCCGCGAGAGCGGAGCCTGTCCCAGGTCGAAGCCACGCTCCCGCTCCTCGCGGAGGAAGGACTCCCACCGGGCCGGCCGCTCCAGGGCCGGCACCTGCCGCCAGTCCAGCTCCCGCCAGGGCAGCTCCACCTTCGGGGACACCCCCTGCAGCGGCTGCTCCAGCCCCTCCCACACGAAGCGGGTGCGGAACACCGGCTCGCGCGCCACCACGGCTTCCCAGGCCTGCTTCAGCGCCGCGACATCCAGCGGGCGGATGGCCCAGGTGAGCTGCTCGAAGTAGTGGCCTCCGCCGGGCGCGAGCCGGGCGTGGAAGAGCATGCCCTGCTGGGTGGGGGAGAGCGGGTAGAGGTCCTCGAGGTCGGGCCCGGTCTGCCGCAGCAGCGGCTCGAGCGACTGTCGGGAGAGGCCCGCCAGGGGGAAGTCGCCCGGGGAGAAGCGGCGGGCGTCCTCGGAGGCGCGCAGGGAGATGAGGGCACGCAGGTGGTGGACGAAGCGCCGCGCCAGCGACTCGATGGTGGCCGCGTGGTGCAGGTGGGTGCTGTAGCCGAAGGAGAACTGGAGCTGCCCGTCGAGCACGGAGCCGTTGAGCTCCAGTGCATGCAGGCGCGAGTCCGAAGGCGCGGCGGCAGGCCCCGTGGGCTCGGGGCTCATGGAGAACAGACGGCTGGCGGCGACCGTGCCATCGAGCTGGCCGAGGTAGTTGAAGGCGACCTGCGGCGCGGGAAGTGCCTGGAGCTGCCGGGCGAGGTCCGTCGGCCCCAGCCACTTCAGCAGGCCGAAGCCCAGGCCGTGGTGGGGCAGGCGGCGCAGTCCGTCGCGCACGCCGCGCAGGCCCTCACCGACCGAGTCGCTCGCGGAGACGGGCAGCAGCACGGGGACGAAGGAGGTGAACCAGCCCACGGTGCGTGAGAGGTCCACGTCGTCGAAGAGCTCCTCGCGGCCATGGCCCTCGAGGTGGACCAGGACGTGGGACTGGCCGGTCCACTCGCCCAGGGCGCGGGCCAGGGCGGAGAGCAGCACGTCGTTGATGTGGGCTCGCCAGGCGGCGGGCACCTCCTGGAGCAGCAGCTTCGTCTCCCCGGCATCCAGGCGGATGGAGACGGAGCGCTCGGAGGCGTGGGTGTTGGGGCCGGAGGCGTCGGTGGGGAGCGGGGCCACCTGCGCGCGGGCCGCGTCCAACCAGAGCGGCGCCTCGGCCCGCAGGGCCTCGGAGTGGGCATGGGCGTGCAGGCGGCGAGCCCAGGACTGGAACGAGGTGCTCTTGGGGGGGAGCCCCGCCTGGAGATAGGCGGACTCGAGATCCTCGAGGATCACGCGCCAGGAGACAGCATCCACCACCAGGTGATGCGCGACGAGCAGCAGGCGCTGCTGGCCGTTCCCGAGCAGGAAGAGGGCGGCGCGCAGCAGGGGCGGCTGCGCCAGGACGAAGCGGGCCTGCAGGCGCGAGGCCTCGGCTTCGAGCGCGGCGGGCTGCTCGGAGGTGGGCGTGGAGGAGAGGTCCACCTGGAGCAGGTGGACGGACGCCTCGTCGGGGCTGGCGTTGTCCTGCCGCCACTCGCCCTCGTGCCGGCGCAGGCGCAGGCGCAAGGCGTCGTGGTGGGCCACCACGCGCGCGAGGGCCTTCTCCAGGAGCGCGGCCTCCAGCGGCTCACGCGAGGCCAGGAGCACGGCCTGGTTGAAGTGGTGGACGTGGACCGCGTCGTGCGCCAGCAGCTGGAGCTGGACGGGGGTGAGTGGCACCAGGCCGGTGACGGGGCCCTGCTCGCCGAGCGCCTGGGATGTGGACTCCACCACCCGGGCGAGCTGCGCCACCGTCTGATGCTGGAAGAGCTGGCGGGTGGAGAGGGCGAGGCCGGCCTGGCGCGCACGCGCGACGACCTGGAGGCTGATGATGGAGTCGCCACCCAGCTCGAAGAAGTTGTCGTGGATGCCCACCTGCTTCAGCCCGAGCACCTGGGCCCAGCTGTCACACAGGCGCTGCTCCACGTCGTCGCGGGGCGCGACGTAGGCGGAGCGCGGCTCGGCGCGGGACAGGTCCGGAGCGGGCAGCGCCTTCCTGTTCACCTTGCCGCTGGCCGTCAGCGGGAGGGCCTCCAGGGGCACGAAGGCCGAGGGGAGCATGGACTCGGGCAGCTTCGTCTTGAGGAAGTCACGCACCTCGGAGGGGGAGGGCGGCTGCCCACCCGAGGGCGGCACCCCGTAGGCCACCAGCCGCTTGTCGCCCGAGGCGCCCTCCTGCACCACCACCACGGCCTGGCGCACCTGGGGGTGCTGCTCCAGGGCCGCTTCGAGTTCCCCCAGCTCGATGCGCAGCCCGCGCACCTTCACCTGGAAGTCGAGCCGGCCCAGGTACTCGATGTCGCCATCGGCCAGCCAGCGCGCCTGGTCTCCGGTGCGGTAGAGACGGGCACCCGGCTCGGGGGAGAACGGATCCGGCACGAAGCGCTCGGCGGTGAGCTCCGGACGGGCGATGTAGCCGCGGCCCACCGGGATGCCGCCGATGAAGAGCTCTCCGGGCACGCCCGCGGGCACCGGCCGCAGGTGCGCATCGAGGATGCGCATGAGGGCATTGGAGATGGGGCGGCCAATGGGGATGGAGCGCAGGCCGTGCTGGGGCTGGCAGTGGAAGGAGGTGACCTCGATGGCGGTCTCGGTGGGGCCGTAGAGGTTGTGCAGCTGGGCGGAGGGCAGCCGCCGCAGGCAACGCCAGGCGAGCTCGGGGGAGAGTGCCTCACCGCCGCTCACCACCCGGCGCAGGCTGGAGCAGCGCTCCAGGCCGGGCTGCTCCAGGAAGGGATGGAGCATGGAGGGCACGAAGTGCGTGGTGGTGATGTGCTGCTCGTGGATGAGGCGCAGCAGGTAGTCGGGCTCCTGGTGGCCACCGGGGCGGGCCACCACGAGGCGCGCGCCCGTGATGAGCGGCCAGAAGAACTCCCAGACGGAGATGTCGAAGCTGTAGGGCGTCTTCTGCAGCACGACGTCGTCGGCGCCCAGCCCATCCACTTGCTGCAACCAGAGCAGGCGGTTGCAGACGGCGCGGTGGGCATTCATGGCGCCCTTGGGGCGGCCGGTGGAGCCGGAGGTGAAGATGACGTAGGCGAGGTTGTCGGGCGTGGCCAGGGCGGCGGGCGGGTGCGTGGGCAGGGCGCGCAGCGACGCGTCCCCGAGGGCCAGGGACACCACGCAGGCCCCCGGCGCCTCCGGCAGGTGCGCCATCAGGGCGGGCTGCGCCAGCAGCACCGCGGGACGCGCATCCTCCAGCATCCACTCCAGGCGCTGGCGGGGGTAGGCGGGGTCGAGGGGGACGTAGGCGCCGCCGGCCTTGAGGATGGCGAGGAGGCCCACCACCAACTCGAGGGAGCGCTCCGCGCACAGCCCGACGCGCACCTCGGGGCCGACGCCGAGCGAGCGCAGGTGCCAGGCCAGCTGATTGGAGCGCTCCTCCAGCTCGCGGTAGGAGAGCCAGCTGTCCTCGAAGCCCAGGGCCGGCGCTTCCGGCGTGCGAGCCACCTGGGCCTCGAAGAGGTGGTGGATGCAGGTGTCGGTGGCCAGGGGCGCGCGGTGTCGTTCCACGCCACCAGCACCTGGTGGCGCTCGGCCTCGGTGAGCAGGGGCAGCTCGGCGATGCGCTGCTCGGGCCGGGCGACGACACCTTCCAGCAGCCGCCGCAGGTGGCCCACGAGGCGCACCAGGGTCGCGGGCTCGAAGAGGCCGGTGGCGTACTCCAGTGAGCCCGCCAGTCCCTGCGCGGACTCGGCGAGGGAGAGCTTGAGGTCGAACTGCGCGGTGCGGCTCTCCAGCTCCACGGGGTCCAGCGTCAGCCCGGGGAGGGAGAGGGCCGGCAGGGGATCCGGCTGGAGCACGAGCATGACCTGGAAGAGGGGGCCGCGGCCCAGGTCGCGCGCGGGCCGAAGCTGCTCCACCAGCTTCTCGAAGGGCACATCCTGGTGGGCGAACGCGCCCAGCGTTGTCGCTCGCACCCGCTGCAGCAGCTCGCGGAAGGAGGGGTTGCCCTCCAGTCGCGTGCGCAGCACGAGCGTGTTGACGAAGAAGCCGATGAGGCCCTGCGTCTCCGGGCGGGAGCGGCCCGCGATGGGAGCGCCGACGCTGAGGTCCTCCTCCCCTGAGTGACGATGCAGCAGCACCTGGAAGGCGGCCAGCAGGAGCATGAAGGGGGTGACGCCCTCCTGCCAGGCCAGGGCCTTGAGCGCCTCCCACGTCGCGGCGGGCACTCGCACCGGGACGCTGGCGCCGCGGTGGTCCCGCACGGGCGGCCGCGGCTTGTCGGTGGGCAGGTCCAGGTGAGCGGGAGCGCCGGCCAGTTGCTGCCTCCACCAGGACAGCTGGCGCTCCAGCTCCTCACCCCGCAGCCACTGGCGCTGCCAGAGGGCGTAGTCGGCGTACTGGACGGGCAACGGGGGCAGGGGCGAGGGCAGGCCCTGGCGGAAGGCCGCGTAGAGGGAGGCCACCTCGCGCACCAGCACGCCCATGGAGCCGCCGTCGGAGACGATGTGGTGCATGCACAGCACCAGCACGTGCTCGGTGTCGGACAGGCGCAGCAGGGTGGTGCGCAGCAGCGGGCCGCGCGTCAGCTCGAAGGGGCGCAGGGCCTCCTCGTAGGCCCGGCGCAGCACCTCGGCCTCACGCTCTTCAGGGGCAAGCGCGCCCAGGTCCACCCGGGCCAGCGCCACGTGGACTTCGGGGTGGATGCGCTGGGAGGCGAGTCCGTGCTCGGAGTGGATGGTGGTGCGAAGCGACTCGTGGCGGCGGACCAGCTCGGCGAAGGTGCGCTCCAGGGCGGAGGTATCCAGCACGCCGCGCAGCCGCACCGCCGCGGGGATGTTGTAGAGCGCGCCGCCCGGCTCCAGCTCGTCGAGGAACCACAGCCGCTGCTGGGCGAAGGACAGGGGCAGGGACTGCTCGCGGGAGGCACGAGGCAGGGCGCCGGTGGAGTCCCGGCGCGCGCCGGCGAGCCGCCCCGCCAGCTCGGCCAGCGTGGACCCGCCCAGCACGACATGCAGGGGCAGCGCCACGCCGAGGCCCTGCTCCACCTCGTACGTCAGCTCCACCGCCGCCAGCGAGTCCAGGCCGTAGCGGGTGAGCGGCTCATCCCGCGCCACCGCCTGGGGGGCCACATTCAGCCGGCGGGGCCAGCCGCGGCCGCAGCCACTCCTCCAGGGCCTCCCGGCGTCGCCGGCAGCGCCTCGGACCCGGCGGCGTCGCGCGTGCGGGTGGCGGGCGGCAGCTCGGGCACGTCGGCCTGCTGCTCGCGCCAGGAGGCCACCTCCTGCAGCTCGCCAGAGAGGAAGGCCGCGCGGCACGCCCGGCGCTGGAGCTTGCCGCTGGAAGTCTTGGGCAGGCTGCCAGCAGCGATGAGGGTGAGCGCATGCAGCCGCAGCTCATGCCCCGTGGCCACCTGCTGGCTGATGGCGCGCGCGACCTCCTCGACCGCCACGGGCTGCCGGCGCGTGTCCGCCTCGTACACCAGCACGAGCCGCTCTTCTGCCTCCACCTCCACCGAGAAGGCCACGCCACACCCCGGCCTCAGCGTGGCGTGAGCCCGCTCCGCCGTCAGCTCGAGGTCCTGGGGGTGGTGGTTGCGGCCTCGGACGATGATGAGGTCCTTGATGCGGCCGGTGATGAAGAGCTCCTGGCCCTGGAGGAAGCCCTGGTCCCCGGTGCGCAGGAACGGCCCGGCGCCGTCGGAGGTGCGCGCCTGGAAGTCGCGCGCGGTGTCTTCGGGACGGCCCCAATAGCCCCGGGCCACGCTCGGGCCCTTCACCCACACCTCGCCCACTTCACCGGAAGCGCACGGCACGCGCGTCTCCGGGTGCACCACGCGCACTTCCTGGTCCTGGAGCGAGTGCCCGCAGCCCACCAGGGTCTGGCTGTGCGGCTGCCCGGGCCCGGCCGGTTCGGCACGGCCCTCCCGCAGCCGGCGCGTGTCCAGGGACTGCCGCACGGGGAGCGCGCTCACCTCACCGCCGGAGACGATGAGGGTGCCCTCGGCCAGGCCATAGCAGGGGTAGAAGGCCTCGCGGCGGAAGCCGCTGGGGGCGAAGGCCTGGGCGAAGCGCTCCAGGGTCTCCGGGCGGATGGGCTCGGCGCCGCAGAAGGCCACCTCCCAGTGGCTCAGGTCCAGGGAGGCGCGCTCGGCCTCGGTCGTCTTTCGCACGCACAGGTCGAAGGCGAAGTTGGGCCCGCCGCTGATGGTGCCGTGGTTGCGAGAGAGCACCTCCAGCCAGCGCAGCGGCCGCCGCAGGAAGGTCAACGGCGACAGGAGGGTGGTGGCGAAGCCTCCGTACAGCGTGCCGAGGATGCCGCCGATGAGCCCCATGTCATGGTAGGGCGGCAGCCAGATGACGCCCGCGCTGTCCGCGCGCATGCGGAACGCGCCGTGGATGAGGCCGAGGTTGTGGAGGAGGTTGGCGTGGGTGAGCTCCACCCCCTTGGGCGTCCCGGTGGAGCCGGAGGTGTACTGCAGGAAGGCCAGCGAGTCCGCCCGCGGCGGCGGCCTCCGCCAGCCCGCCTCCGCTCCCTCCGGCAGCGCGTCGGTGGCGACCCAGCGCAGCGCCCGCAGCTCCGGCGCCAACTCGCAGAGGGCCTCCGCCATGGAGGCGATGAAGGAGGTGGTGAGCACCACCGTGGCCCGGGCATCCTGAATGATGGCTTGCAGTCGCGGCAGCGTGCGCTCGAGCCGGAGCGGATCCGGTGGATATGCAGGCACCGCCACCATGCCCGCCGCGAGGCAGCCGAAGAAGCCGGCGACGTACTCCAATCCTGGGGGATAGATGAGCACCGCGCGCGCGCCGGGCCTTGCGTGCTGCTGGAGGTCCGCGCCGATGGCCCGTGCCCGCCGCAGGAGCGTGGCCCTGTCCATCGACTCCCGCTCGCTGTCCTCGTCCCCGACAAAGGTGAACAGGGGCGTGGTGGGGCCCTGTTCCGTGCGCTCCTCGAGCAGGGTCGGCAGGGTCGAGATGCCAGCGGCAGCAACGGAGGGCTTCATGCTCGGGCTTCCTCATGCGTGGCCCGGACCGAGCTGGCCAAGCACCTTGGAGTTCAGCTGTTGCTGTCAATCCGGACATTAGGCAAGTCGTGTCCTTCCTCCAACCTCCAATGGATGTTGGGGGATTCCACTCGGTGTGGCGCGCTCCGGTTGGGATTTGGAGTTTGTCTTTCGCTCAGGCGGCCAGGGTTCTTCGCCGCTATCCTGGTCACCATGACCGGACCGCGAGTGAAGACCTGTGCGACGTGCGGGCGCGTCATCGCGG
Source organism: Corallococcus sp. 4LFB (assembly GCF_046520365.1). Classification (NCBI taxonomy): domain Bacteria; kingdom Pseudomonadati; phylum Myxococcota; class Myxococcia; order Myxococcales; family Myxococcaceae; genus Corallococcus; species Corallococcus sp. 4LFB. Next base: position 5,199 of record NZ_JBKGHJ010000053.1, on the reverse strand, counting down.
CCCATGCGGTGTACTACCGCTTCAGCCTGGTGCTGGAAGGGGAGCAGGACCTCCTCGACCCCTCGGATGACGTGGCTGGCGATCCCGCGGAGGCGCTCGCGGCGTTGGTCCGGCGGCTGGATGAGGGCTCCGCGGATCCCGGTGAGCTGGAGGCACAGGTGCACTGGGAGCGCAGCGGGGTCGTCTGCTCCGAATGCCGCTCCGTGGCGATGCGATTGCTCAGCACCGCCACGGAGGGCACGGAACCCCATTGAGGGTCACTGGATCCGGATCGCGTACTTGCCCAGGTGGTGCTTGAGCACCTCCTGCTGGGCCTTCGCGGCTTCCTCCAGCGCGTAGATGCGGCCGATCTCCAGGTGGAACGGGCCGGCTTCAATCAGCGCGTTCATGCGTTTCAAGACGTCGCCGCCGGGGATGCCGTCGTAGGCCTTGGCCTGGATGCCTTCAGGGACCTTGGGCGCCGGCTCCACTCCGTTCGGCCAGACGATGCGCCCCTTCTTGCTCATGTGCTGGAGCGCCTTCTCCGCGGCGTCGCCGCTCGCCAGCACCAGTGCCGCGTCAAAGCCGTCCGGCGCGAAGTCCCTGCAGGCCTTGGCGAGGTCTCCCTTGCGGCCATCCACGGCCGCGTCCGCGCCGATCCTCCGGGCCAGCTCCACCCCGTCCTCTCCCGATGCCACCGCCAGCACCTTGGCTCCCAGCCGCTTCGCGAATTGCACCGCCATGTGGCCAACGCCACCATTGGCTCCAAAGATGAGCAGGCGTTCTCCGGCCTTGAGATGAAGGTGATCCTCCAGGCCCTCCAGCGCGGTGAGTCCGTCCGCGGCGAGCGTCGCCGCCTGTTCCACCTTCAGGCCCTTGGGAATCTTCGCCGCTTGGTCCGCCTTCACGACGACGTACTCCGCGTAGAAGCCTCCCTTGCTGCTCATGAACGCGGAGCCATAGACCTGGTCGCCGACCTGATGGTCCTTCACGTTCTTGCCCACGGCGACGATCTCCCCCGCTCCGTCCGCTCCAGGCACGTAGGGGAACTTCGGACCGCCCGGGATCATCTCGGCCATCTGGCCCTCGCGCTCCATCCAGTCCCAGGCGCCAATGCCCGCCGCCGCGACGCGGACGAGGACTTCATCCTCGCCGCAGGTGGGCACGGAGACGGTCTTGATGCCCAGGACCTCTGGACCGCCGAAGCGGTCGAGCGCTGCGGCCTTCATCTTGTCGGGAATGCTTGCTGGCATGCTGTGACTCCTTCACGGGGAATGCCTGTCCTCGGAGACGATGCGCACTCCGCGTGCCACGACCAGCAGGCGCAGTCCCCCCGGCGCCTATCCCCTCCCTCGTGAATCGGGCATCCTGGCGGCTCCTGGCTTCACGGGGGAAACATGCACTCAGGCAAGGAAGCCATCGTCCTCATCCATGGCTCGGACTCCAAGCAGCGGGACTCCGGCCGGGCCTGCTGACCGAAGGACTGCTCAAGGTCCCCGAGGGTGTGGTCGTCACGCAGCAGGGGCCCATCACCATCCAGGGTGCCAGCGGCCTCCAGTTCCAGGTCACGCGTCACGAGGACGGCGCGAAGCGCTCCGTGGATGTCTATGAAGCGTTCTGGGCGGACCTCATCCCGTCGCTCACCCGGATGGGGCTCCGGGCCCGCGTGCTGGGCGGGCTGGAGCTGCTGGTCTACTGGGGCTTCTCCCGCGTCTGGAAGGGCTTCCTGCGACGCAAGGTGCTGACGTCCAGCCACCTCGTCGGGCTCGTCTTCCTGCTGTACTGGTACCTGTCCACGCTGCTGCTGTTCTTCTCCGCCCTGCAGCAGGACCCGACCTTCCCGGCGATGGCGCTGCCGGACACCACCGTGAGCGCCGCGAACGCGATGCTCAAGGGCCTGGCCCGCGTCGTCGCGCCCGTGGCCGCGAGCCTGGGCGGCTGGAAGGGCTGGGTGCTCCTGTCCATCGTCATGGGCGCGCTCCCCGTCCACCGGGCCGTGGATGTCGCGAACCTCGCCCATCGCTACCTGACCGATGCGCTGGTGGGAAACGGCGTCGTCGGCCTGCGCACGGAGCTGCGCAGCCGCGTCAGCGCCACGCTCCGGGCCGTCGTCGAGAGCGGGACGTATTCGCGGGTGACCGTGGTGGCCCACAGCTTCGGCGCCGCGATGGCAGTGGACGTGCTCGCCGACTTCCGCTCCAGGTCCGGGACCCCCATCCGGCTCGTCACGCTGGGCGGCCCCCTGGAGCTGCTCGCGCGCCGGGCGGACTGGCTGGACAAGGAGATCCAGCGGTGCGCCGCCAATGAGCAGCTCATCCAGTGGCTCGACTTCTATTCGGAGGAGGACTGGTTCTGCACGAAGACCCCCTTTCGCGCGGACGACACGCGGCTCATCCACCGCCCCATCCAGCAGAAGGCTTCGCTGGGCGCCAGGCTGTCGGGCGAGACGCACAACCGCTATCTCGGAGACGCGCGGGTGCTGCAGGCGCTGCTGGAGCCCGTGCCGGCGCCCGCTTCGGAGTCGCCGGCTTCGGAGCCCGTCAGTCCAAGAGCTGCATGAGGTCCGCGCGCGTGAGCGCGGTGCCTCCCGAGGCGCCCCCGAGCGCGGCCTCGAAGAGGGCCCGCTTCTTCTCCTGGAGCAGGAGGATCTTCTCCTCCACCGTGCCCTGGGACACCATCCGGTAGACCATCACCGGCCGCTGCTGCCCGATGCGGTGCGCCCGGTCCGCCGCCTGCGCCTCCACCGACGGGTTCCACCACGGATCCACCAGGAAGACGTGGTCCGCCGCGGTGAGGTTGAGCCCCGTCGCTCCCGCCTTCAACGAGATGAGCATGACGGGCGCTCCCTTCGCGTCCTGGAAGGACGTCGCCACCGCGCCGCGGTTCGCCGTGCTGCCATCCAGGCGGATGAAGGCGATGTCCGCCTCGCTCAGCGCGGGCTCGATGAGGTCCAGCATCGACGTCCACTGTGAGAACACCAGCGCCTTGTGTCCGTCCGCCACCGCCGTGCCGAGCGCCTCCACCAGCGCCTGCACCTTCGAGGACGTCCTCGCCTGCTGCCCCGGCACCAGCGCCGGATGACAGGCGGCCTGCCTCAGCCGGAGCAGCGCCTCCAGCGCCTTCATCACGCTGCCGCCCTCCTCGAGCTGCGACACCACCTCCTCGCGGGTCGCGGCGTGGACCGCGTCGTAGACGGCGCGCTCCTGCTCGGTGAGGGTGACGTGCCGCACGGCCTCCGTGCGCGGGGCAGCTCCGGCGCCACGTCGCGCTTGAGCCTGCGCAACACGAAGGGCCGGATGCGCGCGCGCAGGGCCTCCGCGGCGCCCTTCTGGTTCTCCGACACCGGCCGGGCCCAGCGCTCCTCGAACGCCTTGCGCCCGCCCAGCAGGCCCCGGTTGGTGAAGTGCATCAGGCTCCACAGCTCCTCGAGCCGGTTCTCGATGGGCGTGCCGCTGAGCGCGATGCGGAAGCCCGCGTCCAGCTCGTACGCCGCCCGCGCCACCTGGCTGTCCGGGTTCTTGATGGCCTGCGCCTCATCCAGCACCACCGTGTCCCACGTCCTCGCCGCCAGGAGGGCCGCGTCCAGGCGCAGGAGCGCGTACGTGGTGAGCGTCACGTCCGCGGACTCGTCCAGCGTGCGCCCCACGCCGTGATAGACGGACACCTTCAGCGACGGGCGGAAGCGCTTCACCTCCGCCTCCCAGTTGGGCAGCACGCTCGTGGGCGCCACGACCAGCGTTCCTTTGCCCAGCGTGCAGATGGTCTGCAGCGTCTTGCCCAGCCCCATGTCGTCCGCGAGCACGCCTCCCAGCCCCGCCTGCCGCAGGAAGGTGAGCCAGCTCACGCCCTGCAACTGGTAGGGGCGCAGCGTCGCGGTGAGGTCCTTCGGGAGCTGGGGCTCGGGCAGCTTCTGGAAGCCCTGCACCAGGGGCGCCAGCCGCTCCATGACGGGCGGGGCGGGGTGCTCCAGGGCCTCGCACAGGCCGGTGAGCTGGGGGATGGCGTGGTTCGCGAGCCGGCCGTCCCGCTCGCGCGCGGCCAGCAGGTCCGTCACGCGCTGGCCGTGGACCCTCAGCCAGCCCGTGGGCAGGGGCGCCCAGCCTCCGCCCTCCAGCGGCACCAGCCCCAGGCCTTCCTCCCAGGCCCGCATCACCGCGCCCGCGTCCACGGTGCGCTTCTCGCCAGGGCCCAGGCCCTCCACCTGGAAGTCGAGCGAGAAGCCCACGCGCGGCACGCCCGCGTCGCTGGTGGCCGTGTCCAGCGTGAGCAGCGGCTTGAGCTTCACGTCGGGGCTGACCACGCCCGCGGCGTTGCCCGTGAGGCCTCCGCGCCACTTGCGCAGCTTGTCCGCGAGCTGCACGGCCTCCTTGCCGTGGACCGTCACGCGCCGGCCCGGCGCCATGTTCAGCTCGTCCCTCAGCTGGTGGATGAGCTTCGTCTCCGTGGGCTCGTCGCGCACGGGCGCGGCGCCCTGGAGGTACACCAGCCGCCCGTTGTCGATGCGCGCGGTGGGAGGGGAGCCGTACACCAGCGTGGGCAGCACGGAGAGCCCCGCGTCGAGCTTGTCGAGCTCCAGCGAGATGCGCGGCTTGAGCGTCCGGTCGATGGGCGGCAGCCGCCGGCTCTTCACGTCCACCGGCATGCGCCGCGCGAAGTCCGGCAGCACCTTGCCCGTCAGGTCCGCCAGCTGCTCCGGGAGAAGGCGCGCTCCTGGGGCAGGTTCTCCAGCCGCGCGCCCGTGAGGGGCTGCTCGCCCAGCCGGCAGAGCGCTCCGGCGGCCAGCGCGACGCCGGGGCTCACCAGCTCGGTGATGCGCGGATCCCTCTCCACCTTGAGCACGGTCTGCTCGCCCCGGTCCTCCACGGTGACGCGGGGGAGGAGCGGCTCGCTGGAGACGGAGACGAACGCCCCGTCGAACATGACCGTGCGCGCCTTCTCCAGCACGTGCAGCAGGGCGTCCAGCTTGCTCTGCGGCAGCGCGCCCCGCGTGGGCTGCGCGAGCAGCCTGTCCGCGAGCAGGTCACACGGGTCCACGTGGATGCGCGCGGCCTCCACCGGGTTCTGGAGCACGGACGCCAGGCTCCGGGCCAGGAGCCTGGCGGTGTTGTCCGGCCGGACCACCAGCCGCTCCAGCTGGAGGCCGCCGTCCACGCGCTTGAAGCGGTACACCAGCCGCTCCGGCTTCGGCGCGGCGCCGGGGCGCGAGGCCAGGGAGGCGGG
>NZ_JBKGHJ010000539.1:0-5229 GCF_046520365.1 Corallococcus sp. 4LFB | reverse complement strand
GCGCAGCTGCGCGCGCCGGGCGGCTCCGGCAGCACGGTGCCTGCTGCACGCGCACGGACTCGCCCTCACCAGCACGCGGGTGGCGTGCTGCGCCTCCACGGTGACGGGAGGACCCTGGCGGTGGGTGACGGTGGTGGTGCCGCCGTCGTGGTCCACCTCCACCGTGAAGTTGGACGGCTGGGGCGGGTTGAGCAGCGCCCACGCCTCGTCCGCCTTGTGCAGCGCGTCCGCGTACCGGGCGGCCTGGTAGTGCTCCTCCGCGTCCTTGAGGCGGACCTCGGCCTCACGGCGGCGCGCATCGTCCGGCGCGGCCTTCACCGCCGCGCGCGACATCTCCAGCGCCTTGAGCGCCGTCTGCGGCTCCGCGCCGGGCGCCTTGCGCGGCCCCGGCGCCGCGGCGCCCCCGGGAAGGCGAGCGCCTTCCGGAGGCTCGCGCCCCACCGCCGGAGCGGTTGACGGCACCACGGACAGCCCCATCCACGCGCTGAGCCAGAGGGCGGCCTTCATTGGAATTCAATCTTCCTGCCCGCGCGAACCGTGGCGGATGGGGTGGTGACGGACAGCGACTGGGTGGCCGGCTTCTCCAGGGTGGCGTCCACCCGTCCCCTGAGGACGGTGACGTCCGTTCGGAGCTTGCTTTCCGCGATGCCCACCAGGGAATCGCCTCCCAGGTGCAGGCTGCTGCCGTTGGCGAACACCAGCTGGGCGCTGGCTCCGGCCTCGGTGCGGACCTTGTCGTTCTCGTAGAGGGGCAGTTCGTCGCGCGCGGGGCTCCACTCGTCCGCCACCGCGCGTTTGATCTGCACGTCCCCCGTCAGCTCCCGCAGGTGCGCCCGGGGAACGGGCGGAGGCAGGGGCGCCTCGGTGGGCCCCCGGGGCTTCTCATCGGCGGTGCAGCCGGGAGGAAGGGCCATGAGTGCGACCGCGAAAAGCAGGGGAGGCCAGCGTCGTCCATTCACCAGAGGGGTCTTCCTGAAGGCCCACTCTAACCGGCAAAAGCCGCGCTGGAAGGCCCCCCCGCCCCATCCCGTGCACGGGCGCCTGCCTACTCCAGCCGCCGGTGCGCCAGGCACGGCAAATTCCGCCGGATGCGTGCCTGGAGCTCCGGGTCCACCGGCGCCACCGCCAGCCCCTCGCCCTCGGAGGCCCGCGCCGTCACCAGGCCCCACGGGTCCACCACCATGGCGTGGCCGTACGTCAGCCGCTGCGCGGAGTGCCGCCCGCCCTGGGCCGGCGCCAGCACGTACGCCTGGTTCTCGATGGCGCGGGCGCGCAGCAGCACCTCCCAGTGGTCCTTGCCGGTCATCATGGTGAACGCCGCCGGCACCGCGAGCAGCGTCGCCCCGTCCTTCGACAGCCGCCGGTACAGCTCCGGGAAGCGCAGGTCGTAGCAGACGCTCATCCCCAGCCGGCCCACCGTCGTGTCCGCCGCCACCACCTCCGTCCCGGGGGCGACCGCGGCGGACTCCTGGTAGGTGGCCCCGTCGCCGACGTCCACGTCGAACAGGTGCATCTTCCGGTACACGGCCAGCCGGGCGCCGTCCGGGCCGAACAGGACGCTGGTGTTGTAGAGCCGGCCGCCGGGCGCTCCCTCCTCCAGGATGGAGCCGGCCAGCAGCGTCGTCTTCGTCCCCCTTGCCAGCTCCGCCATCCGGCTCAGGGTGGGGCCGTCCAGGCCCTCGGCGGCGGAGGGGCGCTCGGGCTCCGGACCCATCCAGGAGAAGTTCTCCGGCAGACCCACCAGGTGGGCTCCCAGGGAGGCGGCCTGGCGCACGAGGCGCGTGGCCACGTCCAGGTTGTGGGCCTTGTCCGCGGTGGACACCATCTGGGCGGCGGCGATGAGGTGCATGAGGGCGTTATAACGCCACCGGCGTCACTCGGAACCCCTGGGAATCCTTCAATCCCGGGGGGCGTTTCACCCGGTGCCTCCGGGTGTGTCCTTCCTTTACACCCCGAGGGGGCGTGTGTTACGGACGCCCCGACATTTTTCGACGCATCACATTCGAAAAGTGGGCCGCCGTGCCCGCTTTTCGCGTTTTTGGAGACCCGTTTCCTGGCCATGGAGTCGAAGAACATCAAACAGACGGTGGAGGAGAAGGCAGCGGCGCTGCTGGACCCCATCGTGGCGAACGAAGGCCTGGAGCTCCTGGACGTGGAGTACGTCCGCGAGCGTGAGGGCTGGGTGTTGCGGCTGTTCATCGACAAGCCCGGTGGCCGGGTGGGCCTGGAGGAGTGCTCCCAGGTGTCGCGCGCCGTGGATCCGGTGCTCGACGTGGAGGACTTCATCCCCCAGGAATACAACCTGGAGGTGTCCAGCCCCGGCGTGAACCGGCCCTTGAAGAAGCCGGCGCACTTCGAACGGGTGAAGGGGCAGAAGGTCAAGGTGAAGACCTTCGGCCCGCTGGGAGAGCCTCCGCGGAAGAACTTCAGCGGCACGCTCACCGATGTGGCGGCCGACGCCATCTCCGTGGACGTGGAAGGGGGCGGCGTCTTCGTCATCCCCTTCAAGGACATCGCCAAGGCCCATCTGGAGTTCGAGTTCTAGAAGCCCACATACAGGGGACCCTGTTCGCGCCAGGGCCGCCCGTGGACCCATTTTCGGAGAAGACAAAGCCATGCCCACGCCCGCCAACCCGGCAGTCAACCTCAACCTCGTCCTGGATCAGGTCGCCAAGGACAAGGGCATCGAACGGGCCGTGCTCATTGCCACCCTCGAGGACGCGATGAACACCGCGGCCAAGAAGCACTTTGGCCAGGACCGCAACCTGGAGGCCAAGTACGACCCGGACAAGGGCGTCGTGGAGCTCTTCCAGGCCATCACCGTGGTCGCGGAGATCACCGACCCCGTCCAGGCGGTCAACCAGATCACCATGGAAGAGGCCCACAAGAAGGGCATGGAGGTGGAGCCCGGCGACGAGCTCGTCTTCCAGATCTTCTACCGGGACGAGGACGCCGCCGAGGCCAAGGCCCAGGACGACCAGTACGGCGACATCCTCCGCCTGAAGACGTTCCGCCGCGGCTTCGGCCGCATCGCGGCGCAGACGGCCAAGCAGGTCATCCTGCAGCGCACCCGCGACGCCGAGCGCGAGAACGTCTTCAACGAGTACAAGGACCGCAAGAACGAGATCGTCACCGGCATCGCCCGCCGGTTCGAGCGCGGCAACATCGTGGTGGACCTGGGCCGCGCGGAGGCCGTCCTTCCCGTGCGCGAGCAGGTCCCCCGTGAGACCTACCGCCCCGGCGACCGCGTCCAGGCCTACGTGCTGGACGTGCTGCGCGAGTCCAAGGGCCCGCAGATCGTCCTGTCGCGCGCGTCCGTGAACCTGCTCACCAAGCTCTTCGAGATGGAGGTGCCGGAGATCGCCGAAGGCATCGTCGTCATCGAGGCGGCGGCGCGTGAGCCCGGTGGCCGCGCGAAGATCGCCGTGTCCAGCCGCGACTCGGACGTGGACCCCGTGGGCGCGTGCGTGGGCATGAAGGGCAGCCGCGTGCAGGCGGTGGTGCAGGAGCTGCGCGGGGAGAAGATCGACATCGTCCCTTACGATGAAGACCCGGCCCGCTTCGTGTGCTCGGCCCTGGCCCCCGCGGAGGTCAGCCGCGTCATCATCGACGAGGCGAACCACGCGATGGAGCTCATCGTCCCGGACGACCAGCTGTCCCTGGCCATTGGCCGGCGCGGGCAGAACGTGCGCCTGGCCGCCCAGCTCACCGGCTGGAAGCTGGACATCAACAGCGAGAGCCGCGTGCGGGAGATGCGCGAGTTCGCCAGCCGCTCCCTGGGCGCCCTGCCGGGCGTCAACGAGATGTTGGTGGAGACGCTCTACGCGCACGGCTTCCGTCAGGCGCGTGACGTGGCGGACGCCAACGCGGAGATGCTGGCGCAGATCCCCGGCATCGACCCCACCCGCATCGCCGCCATGCAGGAGGAGGCCAAGAAGCGCATGGTGGAGGACCAGCAGGAGCTGTCGCGCATGGACTACGAGCGCGAGCAGGCCCGCCTGGCCGAGGCCCGCCGCCACCCGGACGAGCTGTCCCAGCCGGAGCGCATGGCGCGCGTGCGCGGCGTCGGGGAGAAGACCATCGAGCAGCTCATCCTCGCCGGCTACCGCACGGTGGAGGACATCGCGAACGAGAAGGACCTCACCCGCCTGGGCGACGTGCCGGGGGTGGGCATCAAGAAGGCCCGCCAGCTGAAGAGCGCGGCGGAGAACTACCTGGTGGAAGAGGCCAAGCTGCGCGCGGAACTGAACGCGGAGCGGGGGCTGCTGGCGTCGGCTGGCGGCTCGGAGGGCGCGGAAGCGGCCAAGGCACCGTAACCACAGGGGGTAGGGAGATGCGCCGTGCAACGAAACGGCCGGGGACACATCCCATGGAAATCACGGCGTCAGGTCCCGTCCGGACCTGCGTCGGGTGCGGGTCGCGCAAGTCACAGGCGGAACTCACCCGGTTCGTGGTAGGTCCCCAGGGCGGCGTGGTGGCGGACAGGCGGCGGAGGCTGCCGGGGCGGGGGGCGTACCTGTGCGGTGCCGGTTGTTTGACGGCAGCGCTCAAGCGTAAGGCGCTGGGCAGGGCCTTCCGGGGCAAGGCGGGGCAGGTCGACCCGTCAGCGCTCGGACAGGCTTGGGAGTGAGGGCGGGTGGGTGGAGAGGTTGCGGGGGGAGGTGGCTATTAAGCTCCGCTCGCACACAATTTCGGCTTTGGACTAGGGTGCTCGGCCTCGTCGCTGGCGGAGCAGAAGGCCAATCAAGGTATGTCGAAGAAGCGCGTTCACGAAATCGCCAAGGAGCTCAAGAGCCACGGGATTGAGCTCGACAACAAAGAGGTTGTGACCGAGCTCGCCGGGCTGGGTTACGACGTCAAGAGCCACTCGTCCTCTCTGGATGACGACCAGGCCACCGCCGCGGTCCAGAAGATCCTGGACAAGCGCAAGCCGAAGCAGGCCGCACCTCCTGTCGCCGCCAAGGGTTTCGTGGTGCGCCGCAAGGTCGGTCCTCCCGCGGGCACGTACGCCCCGGAGAGCCAGGACTCCTACGCCCAGTCGAACGAGCAGGCCTACGAGCCGGAGCCCGCGCAGGAGCCGCAGGCCGCTCCCATGGAGCAGGAGCCGCAGCAGGCCCCCGCCGCCATGGAGCAGGCGCCCGCCGCCATGGAGCAGGCGCCCGTGGCCCGGGATCTGGAGGCGCCGGCCGTGACGGCCACGCCGCCGGAAGCCACCGTCGCAACCATCGC
>NZ_JBKGHJ010000538.1:0-5235 GCF_046520365.1 Corallococcus sp. 4LFB | reverse complement strand
CGTCCGCGTGCGGACCGGAGGCGAGCACCGCCACGCGGCGCGCGACGCGCTGGAGCTCCGCCTCCAGCACGTCGCGCGCGGCGTCCGCGTGCGGACCGGAGGCGAGCACCGCCACGCGGCGCGCCTCCGTCACCTTCGCGGCCGGGCCTTCTTCTTCGCGGACTGCGCCGTCTTCGCGGACGCCTTCCTCGGCGCGGCGTCCGCGGCGGGAACGAGCAGGAGGGCCGCGCCCAGCAAGGCGGCGGCGGTGACATGACGGGTGCGGGTCATCACGGGCTCGGCTTTCCGGCGACGAGCCACTCGGTGAGGCACGCGGTGTCCGCGGCGTTCAGCGCTCCGCCCTGCGGCATCCGCGCGCCGCAGCCCGGCGAGGCCGTCAGCTTCTTCAGGAAGAAGGACTCGGACGGGTTGGCGCTGTCCGCCATCGGCTGGCTGTTGCACGCCGCGTTGGTGGTGTAGAGCCGCCCGGGGAGGCCGGCCGCCTGCAGGTCCAGGTTCGCGCCCGTGGCCTTGGTCTCCGTGGAGTGGCACGCGAAGCACTGCGCCTGGAGGATGCTCGAGGCGGTGGTGCCGGGGGCGCAGGCGCTGGCCCCGGTGAAGCGCTCGGGTTCATCGAGCCCGCCAGCACAGCCGGCGGTGGTGGCGAGGAGCGCGGCCGCGAACAGCGTGGCCAGCGGGGCGCGGGACGGACGACGGGCGGCAAATGGGTTCGCGGACAAGTCGAGCACGGGGGCAAGAGGGGGGGACGACAAGCCCCGCAGACTACCCGGCCCGCGCATGACTGTGCACCCCTCAACGGATCCGTTCGCGCTCCCGTGACACGCGCGCCCTCCGGCCGCCTGCCCACACCCCGGGTGGGCCGGTGTCATACCCCGGCTAGCGGCGCTTCTTGAGGAAGCGGGTGACGCTGACCTTCCCGAAGCGGCCGCCGAACAGGTACCAGGTGAGCACCGCGCCGAAGAGGGCCGCCGCCAGCGCGATGCCGACGATGCCCAGCACCGGCGTGTTCCCGTACATGGGCGCCTTGGCGCGAAGGCGATGAAGGCGCCCACGATGAAGCCGCACGCGCACAGGCCCAGGAAGGCGATGACGGCCACGCTGCGCAGGTTCTCGTTGAGCTTGTCGAACTGCTCCGCGCGCACCGTGACGCTGAACTTGCCCGTCTCCAGGTCCAGGAGGATCTGCGACAGCTGCGTGGGCAGGTCCTGCGCCATGGACTGGAAGCGCAAGAGCGTGCGCATCAGGCCGCCCTGGAGCTGCGTCGGGTCATACCGGCCCGCCATCAGCTCCTTCGCGTACGGCAGCGCGACCTCCAGGATGTTCAGCTCCGGGTAGAGCCCGCGCAGCATCCCTTCCGTGGAGATGGAGGCGCGCGACAGGAGCGCGTACTCCTTGGGGATGCGGATGCGGTACTTCACCGCCAGGTCCAGCAGGTCGCGCAGGAGCGTGCGCGCGTCCACCTGGCCCAGCGTGGTGGGCAGGTGCTGGCCCAGGATGGACTCGATGTCGTTGCGGAAGCCCATCAGGTTGGCTCTCGCGTCCGGCACGCCCACCCGGTAGAGGATGCGCGCCACGGAGTCGCTGTCCTTGAGCGCCACCGCCAGGCACAGCATCACCAGCGTCTCCTGCATGGGGCGGGTGAGCCGGCCCACCACGCCGAAGTCCAAGAGCGCCAGCCGGTTGCCCTCCATCAGCAGCACGTTGCCGGGGTGGGGGTCGCCGTGGAAGAGGCCGTCGTCGAAGAGCTGGCGGAAGCTGGCCTCCAGGATGTGCTGGGCGATCTGCTTGCGGTCCGCCTCCGGCAGCGCGGCGGGGTTGATCTTCTCCCCGCGGATGAACTCCATGGTGAGCACGGTGCGGCTGGAGAGCGCCGCGTGCACGCGCGGAATCTTGAGGTACGGGCGGTCCTTGTGGTTCTCCAGGAACGCGCGGATGTTGGTGGCCTCGTTGATGAAGTCCAGCTCCTCGTGGATGGCCCGGTCGAACTCGTCCACGATGCCGGAGGGCGTGTAGATGCCCGTCTCCTCCACCACGGCCTCCAGGAGGCGCGCCAGCGAGCGCAGCACGCCCAGGTCCGCGTCGATGCGCTGGGCGATGCCGGGGCGCTGCACCTTGATGACGACCTCCTCGCCCTCCAGCGTCACCGCGCGGTGCACCTGGGCGATGGACGCGGCGGCGAGCGGCTCCGGATCCACCTGGGCGAACAGCTCCTGTACCTCCTTGCCCAGCGCGTCGCGGATCCGCGCGTGGACGGCCTCCAGCGGGATGGCCTCCACGTCGTCCTGGAGCGTGGCCAGCTCGTCCACGAACTCCGCGGGCAGGAGGTCCGCGCGGGTGGAGAGCACCTGGCCCAGCTTGATGAACGTGGGCCCCAGCTCCGCCAGGAAGAGGCGGAAGCGGCGCGCGGTGGACTCGCGGCGGGCCTCTTCGGAGACCTCCACCTTCTCCTTGCGCCCCCCGAGCAGGCGCCAGACGCCGGCGCGCTCGGTCACCTCGCCGAAGCCGTGACGGGCGGCGATGAGGGCGATCTGCCGGATGCGGTTGAGGTCCTGGAGGTTCATGACGGAGCCTGGAGGACAGCCTGGGCCGGGCGGGCCACGTAGCGCAAGAGGACGTAGCCCACGACGGCGGAGACGAGCGAGCCCGTCAGGATGCCCAGCTTGGCCTCCGCCAGCAGGGCCGGCTGTCCGGCGAAGGCCAGCCCGCCCACGAAGAGGGCCACGGTGAAGCCGATGCCCGCCACCACCGCCACCCCGTGCAGCTGCGCGAAGCTGCCGCCCGCGGGCAGCGGGGACACGCCCGCCTTCACCGCCGCCCAGGTGAACAGGAAGATGCCCAGCTGCTTGCCCACGAAGAGGCCCACGATGATGCCCAGGGGCAGGGGCTTGAGCAGGTCCGAAAACGACATGCCGGACACGTCCACGCCGGAGTTGGCCAGCGCGAACAGGGGCACGATGCCGAAGGCCACGTACCCGTGCCACAGGTGCACGAAGCGGTTGAGCGGCGGCTCGATGTCCTCCAGCGCCTCCTCGATGTGCAAGAGCTGCGCGCCCCGCGCGCTCTCGTCGTCCGGCTGGGACACGAGCCCCTGGACGTACGCCGCCAGCTCCTCCAGCACCTCGCGCCCCGGCCGGGTGGGCAGCGCGGGGATGGCCAGCCCCAGCACCACGCCGGACAGCGTGGCGTGGATGCCGCCGTGGTGCATGGCGTACCAGAGCGCCACGCCCACGAGCGCGTAGGCCAGGCCGTTGCGCACGTAGAAGCGGTTGAACCCCCAGAGCACCGCGACCAGGCCCCCGGCCACGGCCAGCCACTCCACGTGCAGGCCCGTGCCGTAGAAGAGCGCGATGACGAGGATGCCGCCGATGTCGTCGAAGATGGCGAGCGCGGTGAGGAACACCACCAGCCCGTGGCCCACGCGCGCCTTCACCAGCGTGAGACAGCCGATGGCGAACGCGATGTCCGTGGCCATGGGGATGGCCCAGCCGCCCTGCGCGGGCGTGCCGTGGGTGAAGGCCAGGTAGAGCCCCGCGGGCACCACCATGCCGCCCAGCGCGGCGATGAGCGGGAGCAGGGCGCGGGAGAAGGTGCGCAGCTCGCCCGCGGACAGCTCGCGCTTGATCTCCATCCCCACGAGGAAGAAGAAGAGCGTCATCAGCCCGTCGTTGATGAGCTCGCGGAAGGTGAAGTGGCCGCCCTGGCCCATCACCTCCAGGCGCAGGGGCGCGTCGAACACGGTGGCGTAGCTGGCGCTCCACGGGGAGTTGGCCCACGCGAGCGCGGCCACCGCGCAGAGCGCCAGGAGGATGCCGCTGCTGGCCTCCAGCCGGAAGAAGGCCTGCACGGGCGCGAGCGCCACCTTGAACAGGGCGGGGACGGGAGGACGGTTCGTTGTAGGAAGGGTCGCCATGTCGGCGGGCAGCCTGCCGGGGGGCAGGGGGCCTGGAAACCGTTTTCGGAAAAGGGCCCGCCGAAATGTCGGACGGCGGTGGTAGGCATACGCGGCAGGTAGGGACGCCGGTTCGTTGATCCGGGGGTAAGGTCGTGAGAGAAGGCCGGGGATGGCGTTGACGCAGCAGACCAAGACAGGCAAGGCGGCGGCCGTGGCGCCGCCCGACGAGGACACGACCCCGGACGTCGGAACGGGTGAGGCGCCCGCGGGAGCGCGGGAGTTGGCCTCCCTGACGCCGATGATGCGCCAGTACCTGGAGGTGAAGGCGCTCCATCCGGACACGGTGCTCTTCTTCCGGCTGGGGGACTTCTACGAGATGTTCTTCGAGGACGCGGTGCGGGCCTCGGAGCTCCTGCAGATCACCCTCACGGCCCGGGCCAAGGGCGCGGACAGGATTCCGATGTGCGGGGTGCCGTACCACTCCTCGCGCCGGTACATCGCGAAGCTGGTGGAGCACGGCCTCAAGGTCGCCATCTGCGAGCAGGTGACGGAGCCGGGCGCGGGGCCGGGCATCGTGCAGCGCGAGGTGACGCGGGTCATCACCCCCGGCATGGTGCTGGACGACGAGGTGCTGGAGCCGCAGGCCAGCAACTTCCTCGCGGCCGTGTGCTGGGGCGAGGCGGGCTTCGGCGCGGCGCTGCTGGAGGCGTCCACCGGCGAGTTCTACACCTTCGAGGCGCAGGGGCTGTCGGAGCTGGTGGAGGGCCTGTCGCGCGTGGAGCCGCGCGAGCTGCTGGTGCCCGCGGGCATGCGCGACGCGCCGGAGGTGGCGCAGGTGTGCCAGCGGCTGTCGCGCGCGCCGGCCGTGGCGGAGGGGGAGGGCGCGGCCTTCGAGCCACCCGGGCCTCCGCGTTCCTGCGCGCGCACTTCAACGTGCAGTCGCTGTCCGCGTTCGGGCTGGACGGCTCGCCGCTGGCCACCGGGGCGGCCGGCGCGGCGCTGCGCTACCTCAAGGACACGCAGAAGACGCCCGCGGCGCACGTGGACCGGCTGTCGCGCCAGGAGCGCGCGGGCTGCCTGGTGATGGACGAGTCCTCGCGGGGCAACCTGGAGGTGCTCAAGAGCCTGCGCGACGGCGGGCGCAAGGGGTCGCTCTTGGGCGTGCTGGACCGCACGGCCACGGGCCTGGGCGCGCGGAAGCTGGCGCGCTGGCTGTCCGCGCCGCTGTGCTCGCTGCCGGAGATCGAAGCGCGGCTGGACGCGGTGGAGGAGCTGTCCGGCAAGAGCGTGTGGCGCGAGGAGCTGGTGGCACCCTCAAGGAGGTGGGCGACCGTGGAGCGGCT
>NZ_JBKGHJ010000537.1:0-5235 GCF_046520365.1 Corallococcus sp. 4LFB | reverse complement strand
GTCGGGGCGGGACGGGCGGGACGGGGCAGGGGCAGCACGGCAGGACGGGCGGTACGGGGCGGTACGGCATCTCACGCAGACGGGCAGACACTTCATCCTCAGGAGACCAAGACCATGGCGACCAAGACCCAGAAGCAGACCATCCAGCGCAAGGCCCGTCAGATGAAGGCGAAGACGGTCAAGGCCGTGTCCTCCGCCGGCAAGCAGGCGAAGCGCGTGCAGGTGACGCTCGGTGACCTGATCGCCGCGGCCTTCGACACGGTGGGCGGCGAGGCTCGCAAGGTGGCCAGGGTGGTCTCCTCGACCGACATGACGTTGGCGACCGGCAAGCACATTGTCTTCGTGGGGTGATTGCTGCCGCCGGCCGGGCGCGGACACATCAGGGATCCACTCCAGGGCCAGGTGACCGACGTGAAATCCATTCTCATCCCCGGACGCAACTGCTGGACGCGGACGGAAACGCATGACGCGGGCGTGCTGGTGGACGCCCGGGATTACTACCGGGAGCTGTATCGGGCCATCCGGAAGGCCCGCCGCTCCATCGTCATCACCGGTTGGCAGTTCGACAGCGACGTCACGTTGCTGCGCGGTGAGGACCAGGAGGAGGCGAACGGAGGCGAGGTCCGGCTGCTGCCGCTGTTGGACCAGATGTGCCGGGAGAACCCGGAGCTGCACGTCTACATCCTCGCCTGGGACTTCAGCATGCTGCTCGCCATGGAGCGCGAGTGGATGCAGAACCTGCTGTTCAACTGGACCACGAACGAGCGGCTGCGCTTCCGCTTCGATTCCTCCAGCCCGCTCTACGGAGCGCATCACCAGAAGCTCGTCGTCGTCGACGGCGTGATGGCCTTCACCGGCGGCATGGACGTGTGTGACTGCCGCTGGGACGACCGGGACCACCCCGCGCGCTCGAAGCTGCGCTGCGACTCCGGCCGCGACCCGCATGGGCCCTACCACGACGTGCAGACCGTGCTGACGGGCCCCGCGGTGAAGCCGCTCGCGGAGCTGTTCGAGGCGCGCTGGGCGCACTCGGGCGGAGGCGAGCTCCACCTGGAGCCCGTGAACCGCGACGACCTGACCTTCGAAGCGACGATGCCCGCGCCTCCGGGCCCGGTGGCCATCAGCCGCACCTTTGGAAAGACCCTCCTGCCTCCGCAGGAGGAGGTGCAGGAGATCCGCGCGCTGTACGTGGACGCCATCGACGCGGCCGAGCGCTTCATCTACGTCGAGAACCAGTACTTCTCCTCGCGCGCCATCTACGACGCGCTCGTCAAGCGCATGCGCGCGGCCGGACGGCCACGGCTCCAGGTGATGCTGGTGCTGCCCCGTCAGCCCGAAGCGCTGCGCGAGCAGATCGCCATGGGCGTGGCCCAGGTGCGCCTCCTGCGCGCGCTGCGCGACGTGGCCTCCGAGACGGGCCACGGCTTCGCGGTGTACGGCTCGGCGGCGAAGGACGAGGACGGCTCGGACGTCTTCACGTACATCCACTCGAAGGTCCTCGTCGTGGACGACACGTTCATGACCATCGGCTCCGCGAACACGACCAACCGCAGCCTGGGCCTGGATTCAGAGCTCAACCTGAGCTGGGAGGCCCAGCGCCCGGGGACGCCGTGTCGCGCGCCATCCGCCGCGTGCGCGTGTCGCTGATGGCGGAGCAGGCGGGCCTGGCGGGCGTGGCCGCGCTGCGCCCGCTGGTGGCCGCGACGCACCTGGTGGAGACGCTGGACCGGCTGGCCCACGACGGGCAGCACCGGCTGCGTCCGCACCCGCTGGAGACGGTGTTCGACCAGAACCCCCTCTTCAAGCCGCTGGAGCCGGAGGAGTTCCTCATCGACCCGGAGGAGTCGGTGCTGGACGAGTCCCTCTTCGAGGCCCTGCACAAGGGCGACGACGGCCTCTTCGCCTCCGGCGTGCGCCTGCTGTCGCGGTGGCTCGTCGGCAAGTCGTGCGACACGGCCCGGCACAGCGCCATCCTGCCCTGCGAGCCGGGGCAGGAGGAGGGCGGGACGGTGGGCAGCTAGCGGCGGGCGAAGTCCACGCCCACGCCGGCGCCCACGCTCACGCCGCGCACCAGCGTGTCATCCGGCTGCGGGAAGTGCACCGTGGCGCCGGCGCCCCAGACGTACATGGCGGGCAGCACGCGCCGCCGGAACTCCGCCGCCACCGAGTAGCGGGGCTTGTCTCCCAGGCCCACCACCACCACGCGCGCGATGCCTCGCGACTCGCCCCCCGGGCTGCTGAAGCTCAGGGACAGGTCGCCGTCCGCGCGGCCGAAGGCGGAGTACTCCACGGCGCCGCTGGCCACCACCTCCGCGGAGTCCGGCCCGTCGCCGCGCGCCACGGACAGCTCCAGGTAGCCGGAGAAGTCCTGGGGCACGCGCTGGTCCGCCTGGGGCTCCTCGGAGAGGCCCACGGCGGAGAAGCGCGACAGCTCATAGCCCGCGCCGAAGTAGCCGAAGCGGAAGCCGCCGCCCTGCCGGCGCCCCTGCACGGTGACGCTGAGCTGCGTGCCCTTGAAGTTGCCCTCGAACGCGACGCCCAGCAGCGCGCCCACGTCCTGCGCGCCCGCGTTGAGCCGCGCGCCGCCGGCGAGCAGGGCCCACGAGCGCAGCCGCTCGCCCTTGTACATGGCGAACTCGCCGCCCACCGACGCGAGCGTGGCCTCCGGCGTCACGCCGCCCGCCTCGCCGAAGTCGTGCGCCGCGGAGGCGCGCACCAGGTAGCGGTCGAAGTTCTCCTCGCTGTCGCTGACGATGCGGCCGAGGTCCAGCAGCAGCTCGCCGGAGAACACGCGCGCGGCGAGCACGTCGCTGGCCAGCAATTGCACGCGCGCGGGCCCCGCGGTGAACGACACCGTGCCGCCCGCCGGG
The DNA here is from genome assembly GCF_046520365.1 of Corallococcus sp. 4LFB. Taxonomy (NCBI): domain Bacteria; kingdom Pseudomonadati; phylum Myxococcota; class Myxococcia; order Myxococcales; family Myxococcaceae; genus Corallococcus; species Corallococcus sp. 4LFB. The sequence continues at coordinate 2,365 of NZ_JBKGHJ010000537.1, read as the reverse complement.
TGGTAGTCCGGGTTGAGCTGGTTGTCGTAGCGGTTCACCAGGTAGCCGCGCCCCAGCGACTCCTCCAGGAACGGCTGCACGCGCAGGCCGAAGCGGCCGGACTCGTCGCCGATGCGCAGCAGGCGCACCACCTGCCCGTAGTCGCTGCGCTCGTCCCAGTCCTGGCGCCGCAGCCACGCGCCGTAGTCCTGGTCCTTCTGCTTCGGGTCGTTGTCCAGCAGCCGGAAGCGCAGCGGCGCGCCCAGCATGAACGCGAAGTCCTCGCCGCCATCCACGCCCAGTGACGGGTACGCGTACCCGAAGAGGTCCTGCTCTCCACCGCGCGTCCCGGACGGGAAGCTCAGCGGCCCCACCTCCAGCAGCGCCCGGAAGCCGATGCCCTCCGAAGAACCCCCCGAACTCCCCGAGGACTCCGGCGCGGAGTACGTCTCCTGCGGCGGATCATTGGGGACCTCCTCGACGGTGGAGGACTGGGAGTGAAGCAGGGCGATCAGGGCCACGAAGGGAGCACCAGTCATTGGTGCTCACTCTAGTTGGCGCGGCGCGGGGTGGACAGACGAATACCCGGCGCGGCCCGCGGGCGGGCTTTGCCGGGTATCCGCCCTCACGTGGGGCGCGAGGCTAGTGGGTGGGGTCGGGCGTGGCGCCGGACTCGACCTTGGAGCTGTCGGTGCTGGAGTCGTCGGTGTCGCTGTCGAGGGCCTCGGACTCGGTCTCGCCGCTCACGTCCTTCACTTCGCTCTTGCCCTCGGTGGTCGTGGCGCCGGAGCCGCCGGTGCCGCTCTCGGTGCCGCTCTCGGTGCCGCTCTCGGTGCCCAGGTTGCCCTTCTCATTGGGGTCGCGGTTCTGGTTCACCGCGCCGGCGGGAACCTCGGGATCACCCAGCTTGGTGGGCGTGTTCTGCTGCACGTCCCACTTCTGGCCGTCCTGGGTCTTCACGGTCTGGTTGGCGGAGCCGGAGCCGCCGGTGGCCTCGCCCTCGTAGACGGTGGGCGCGTCCATGCGGTCGCGCTTCTCCAGGTCGCTGACGTTGCCCGTCTCACCGGGCAGCTCCTGGGAGGCGGAGTCCGAGGAGGCGGAGTCGGAGGACGAGGAGTCCATGCTCTCGCCGCGGGTGTCCTGGGTGCTGCCCGCGCTGCCCGAGCCGCCCGAGCCGCCCATCATCGAACCGGTTTGCGGTGAAGAGGCCTTGAACGTGCCGGCGTTGTGGCTGGCGCAACCGTACAGCGACAGGGCGGCGATCGCCGCGAACAGAGGGAGCTTCATGGGAAATCTCCGTGTGTGTCGGGTTTGAAGTCGGCTGGGGGAAATCTGGTTGTCCTTCCGACAGAGACAAGGACACACACGAGCTCCTCCCAACCGGCACGCCCCTGAGCGGCCGGGGGAGCAGGCCCACGGCAGCCTGACCGTGCGCGAGGGGTTCCCGCGCTTCCCGGACGGGGACGGCGCGCTTCGCCGGCTTCGAGCACTTCGAGTTGACTACGGCTGTAGTCAGGCGTACCTTGCTTTCTGACTACAGCTGTCGTCACGAAGGGCGGGGCGCATGAAGAAGCCGGTGGGAGAGCAGGAGCTGGCGGTGCTGCGGTACGTGGCCGAGCACGGGCCGGCGACCGTGGGCGAGGTGGCCGAGCGCTTCGGTGAGGCGCAGGGGCTGGCGCGCTCCACCATCCTGACGGTGATGGAGCGCCTGCGGCTCAAGGGGCACCTGACCCGGAGCAAGGTGGACGGGGTGTTCCAGTACGCCTCGCCGGTGGCGACGCAAGAGCTGCTGCGCGACGTCGTAGGGAACTTCGTGCAGCGCACGCTCAGCGGCTCGCTGTCGCCGTTCGTCACCTACCTGTCGGAGACGGAGGACGTGTCCGACGAAGAGCTGAAGCAGCTCCAGGACGTCGTGGCGCGCCTGCGCCAGAAGCGGAAGGAGTGAGCCCCATGACGCCTCTGGTGACCTCGCCGTGGTGGTCGTCGTGGTCGGAGTCGGTGTGGCGCGCCTCGTGGCAGGGGGCGCTGTGCGCGCTGGTCGTCTGGGGCGTGGCCCGGGCGCTGCCGCGCCTGCCCGCGGCCGTGCGCGCGGGCCTGTGGTGGCTGGTGGCGCTCAAGTTCGTGCTCACGCTGGGCTGGCCCAGGCCCCTGCCGCTCGCGCTGCTGCCGGTGGAGGCCGCGACGGCGGCGCAATCCCAGACGTCCGGCGCGGGAGGAGCGCAATCCCAGACACCGGCCGTGATGACCCCGCTGCGCACGGCGTCCGCCGCGCCCGGTGGCGCCACGCGCCTCCAGGTGTCCCGGCCCGTGGCCTCGGATGGGAAGGCCCCGGCTCCCGCCGTGGTGGCCCCGGAAGCCTCCCTCGCACGGGGCGCGGCTCGCGGCG
>NZ_JBKGHJ010000536.1:0-5244 GCF_046520365.1 Corallococcus sp. 4LFB | reverse complement strand
GGCGGCGCGGTGCTTTTCGGCGCTCCGCGCGGGGGACTACAGGCCCGCGTCGGGCACGCCGCGCAGCAGCACCTGCTCCTGGCGCACCGGGGCGGGGCCGGAGGTCGCGGGGCGGCAGCCCTCGTCGATGGAGGTGCTGGACGCGGCCCGCAGGGTGAGGCCGGCGTCGGTGCAGGCCACCGCCTCCGTGGGGAAGGCGACGGGGCAGGGCGTCCCGGAGGCGCTGAAGCCGGTGGCGCGCGTCTCGCCCACGAAGCCCTCCGGCGTGCGGGTGAGGACGATGCCCACCGAGCCCGCGTCCGGGGACTCCACGCCGCCGTCCGCCCAGGCGCGCACCACCGCGAGCGACAGGGTGTGGCCGTCGTCCCGGCCCAGGTAGCGGAAGGCCGGGTTCTGCGCGTGGTGGTAGTCGCCGGACTGGTCCTTCTCACAGCCGGGCGGCACGTGGATGGGCGGCGGCCGGGAGGCCGTGGCGGTGTCCACCCGGGGTGGGGCCTTGCCCGGACAGGCCGCGAGCGAGAGGACACAGAGGCCTAGGGGGAGGGTGTGGAGGGCGCGGTGCATGGGGCGCGGATATTCTCCCAACGGACGGCCCGGTGGGACGGTGTTTGCTTCCCCTGGGATGACTCTCTAACCTTCGGACCGACATGAGTCTTCGCCGCTTCGCCATCCTGTCGCTCGTCGCCACCCTGGCGCTGCCCTCCGCGGCCTTCGCCCAGGACAATGATGATCTCCTCGCGCCCACGGAGGAGCCGAAGCCCACGAAGCCCAAGGGCAAGCCCAAGACCGCGAAGCCGAAAACGACGGTGAAGCGCAAGACGCCGCCCAGGAAGGAGAAGCTGGGGGCGCGCAAGGGCAAGGCGGGCAAGACGGGCAAGGGCGCCGCGACGGCCACCGTCGAGGACGCGGCGCCGGCCAAGGCCACGCTCGTGCTCAAGCTGGGCAGCAACGCGCGCACCGCGAAGGTGACGGTGGACGGCCAGGAGGTGAACCCGCTGACGCCGCTGGAGCTGGCGCCGGGGGAGCACATCGTCATCGCCCGCCGTCAGAACTACTCGGACTTCAACCAGCAGGTGACGCTGGCGCCGGGCCAGACGGCGGAGCTGACGCTGGCGCTGGACGCGGCGACGGGCTTCGCCACCCTGCGCGCGGACGTGCCCCGCGTCACCGTGTACGTGGACGGGACGCGCGTGGGCGCCACCCCCGTGGAGAACCACCCCCTGCCCCAGGGGCCGCACGAAATCGAGTTCCGGGGGCCGGCGGGGCTCAAGGACGTGAAGAACATCAACGTGCGCGCCGGCCAGCTCTACGTCGTGGAGGGCCGCCTGCGTCCGTCCACCGAGCCCGCGGCGACGGCGGCGGTGGCGCAGCCGGACGACACGCCGCGCTCGACGGTGCTGGAGCCCTCGAAGCCCCTGGAGCCGGTGGAGCAGCCGGGGCTGGCGCTGGGCACCGAGCAGCCGCCGGAGGTGAAGGAGGGCACCAGCAAGGCCTGGTACCAGAAGTGGTACGTCTGGGTGGGCGTGGGCGTGGTGGCCGCCGCGGCGGGCGCCGGGGCCTACGCGGTGACCAAGAGCCCCGCGGAGCTCACCCCGGGCCAGGTGTGCGGCGGGGAGTGCGACGGCTCCATCGGGTTCTCGGGCCTGCGCCCGGTGATGCCCGCGCCCGGCATGCGCTTCTGACGGCGTGGGTGGGGCGGACGTCCGCGTCCGCCTCCACGCCTCGTCGGAAGCCCCGGAGCCCTCAGTGGCCGCGCAGGTCGTCCTCGGCGCGGCCGCGCCGGCTCCAGCCGCAGGAAGACGTCCGTCACGCGGCCCACGCCCCAGTAGTCCAGCGCGGTGGCGCGGAGGCGGAAGGGCTCGGACTCCGGCAGCAGGGCGGTGACGTCCACCTCGTTGGGCTCGAAGCTGAAGGCGCGCCGGCCCACGTTGTCCACCTGCTCGTTGCCAATGAAGACGCTGTCCGTGAAGCCCACGGCGGCGCGGCGCGACACCTTGCCCTTCGCGTCCAGCACCTCCAGCAGGAGGAAGTTGTCCACGGCGAAGCCCTTCGTGCAGGCCGCGTCCCCGCAGAGGCGGGCCTGGGCGCCGTCCAGCCGCAGTGACGGCGTCTGCGCGGTGGCGACGACGCGCGGCGTGCGCTCGCCCTCGCGCGTGTCCACCTCCACGTCCTCGCGCCGCTGCTCCAGGCGCGCCGTCTCTTGCTCCGGCGTGGCGCTCAGCAGCTGGACCGAGCGCGGTTCGGGCGGCGCGACGGCGGTGGACGGCGGAACCTGCTTCGCGCAGGCCAGGAGGCTCAGCGCGGCGGCGGAGAGGGTCAACGTTCGCGAGTGGCGCACCCGGAGGCTTGTAGCGAGCGGCGCTGGACGGGGTCAATTAGCATGCCCCCATGCGGACCCTCCCCGGATGGTGGCTGCTGTGCGCGCTGCTCGCAGGCCCTGCCGCCGCGGCCCCTCCCGCCGCGCCCGCCCTCCCGGGCGCGGGCAGCGTGGCGCCGGGCGTGGCTCCGGAAGTCCAGCTGTGTCTCCAGCACCTGAAGCCGGGGGAGCGGGACCGGGCCGCGAAGGCGCTGGGGCCGCTGGAGTCCGTGCCGCTCTACCGCGTGCAGCTGGAGGTGGAGCCGAAGGAGCGGCGCGTCTGGGGCAAGGTGCAGGTGCAGTTGGTGGCGAAGGGGCCCCGGCCGCTGACGGAGCTGTACCTGCGGCTGACGCCCAACACCCGCTCCCGCCAGGTGACGCTCTCCGGCGCGAAGCTCAACGGGAAGGCCGTGGCGCTGGAGCTGGGGCCGGAGCCCACGCTGCAGCGCATTGCGGTAGAGCCCCCCGTGGCCCCCGGCGGCACGGTGTCGCTGGAGGTCGCGGTGAAGGGCACGGTGCCCAGGGCGGCGCCGGGCGCGGAGTCGCTCCTGGCGCGGGCGGGCTCCTGGGCGGCGGTGGAAAGGACGGCGCGGATGACCACGGGGCCTTCTCCGCCACGGCGGACGTGGTGAGCCTGGTGGGCGTGGTGCCGCAGGTGCCCCCGGTGGATGACCAGGGCCAGCCGTGGGCCGGCCCGCAGGGCATGGGGGACCTGGCGCTGTACGAGCCCGCGCACGTGCTGGCCACGCTCACCGTGCCGTCGGGCTGGGCGGCGCACGCCACCGGGACGCCCCTGGGCGAGGTGCCCGAGCGCGACGGCCGGGTGCGCTACAGCTTCGCGGCGGCGGCGGTGCGCGACTTCCCGGTGCTGGTGACGCGCGGCTACCAGTCCGCGACCTCGACGGTGAACGGCGTCACGGTGGAGAGCCACTTCGCGGCGCGGGACGCGGCGGCGGGCAAGCGCGTGCTCAAGTACGCGTCGCGGGCCCTGACGGAGTTCGAGAAGCGGCTGGGCCCGCTGCCCTACACCCACTTGCGCGTGGTGCAGGCGCCCTTGAGTGGGGGCGCGGGCGGCATGGAGTTCCCGGGCCTGGTGACGGTGGGCACGTCGCTCTACCGCGCGAAGCAGGACCCCCTGAAGATGCTGGCGGGCATGCCCGGCATGGAGGCCTTCCAGGAGCTGCTGGACGCGCAGGGCGCGGGCCTGCTGGCGCAGGTGGGCGCGCAGGTGGGCGAGTCCCTGGAGCGCACGCTGGAGTTCACCGTGGCGCACGAGGTGGCGCACCAGTACTTCGCGGGGCTCGTGGGCTCCGACCCCATCCACGACCCGGTGGTGGACGAGTCGCTGGCCCAGTACGCGGCGCTCCTCTACATGGAATGGGCCCACGGCCCGGAGGCCGCCGAGTCCCTGCGCAACGAGGCCCTGGTGATGCCCTACCAGTTCTTCCGGCTGTCCGGCGGCAGGGACGGCCGCGCGGACCGGCCCACGGGCGACTTCGACGGCGGAGAGCTGGAGTACGGCGCGCTCGTGTACGGCAAGGCGCCGCTGTTGCACCACGCGTCGCGCAAGCTCGTGGGGGACAGCGCCTTCTTCAAGGCCCTGCGCTCCTACGTGGACACGTACCGCTTCAAGTGGGCGTGCAAGGCGTGCTTCACGCAGGAGCTGGCGAAGGCGAGCCCCGCGAACGCGAAGGCGCTGGGGAAGCTGAGAGCGCGCTGGTGGGAGGAGGCCCACGGCGACGAGGACCTGGGCGCGGCGGACCTCCAGGGGCTGATGGAGGCCATGGGCGGCGGCCTGGGCGACGTGAAGCTGGACGCCCAGACGCAGCAGCTGCTGGAGCAGCTCCTGCCCCAGCTCATGGGGCAGTGACGGCGGTCCGTCAGTCGAACAGCGCCTTCACGAACTCGCGCGGCTCGAAGCGGCGCAGGTCGGCGACCTTCTCGCCCACGCCCACCCAGACCACGGGCAGCTTCAGCTCGTCGCAGATGCCGATGATGACGCCGCCCTTGGCGGTGCCGTCCAGCTTGGTGAGCGCGATGGCGCTGACGCCCACGGCCTCGTGGAACTGCCTGGCCTGCTGGATGGCGTTCTGCCCGTTGGTGGAGTCCAGCACGAGCAGGATTTCATGGGGCGCGCCGGGCAGCGCCTTGTCCATCACGCGCTTGACCTTCTTGAGCTCCTCCATGAGCGGGGCCTTGGTGTGCAGCCGGCCCGCGGTGTCCGCGATGATGACGTCGGCGCCTTCAGCCTGGGCCTTCTTCACCGCGTCGAAGATGACGGAGCTCGGGTCGCCGCCCTCCGGCCCCGTCACCAGCTGGGCGCCGGCGCGGCCGGCCCACACGTCCAGCTGCTCCGTGGCGGCGGCGCGGAAGGTGTCGCCCGCGGCGAGCACCACCTTCTTGCCCTGGCCGGTGAGCTGCGCGGCCAGCTTGCCGATGGTCGTCGTCTTCCCGGCGCCGTTGACGCCCACCACCATCACCACGTGCGGCGGGCCTCCGCCCTCCAGCGAGCGCGGCACGGGCAGGTCCACCATGCGCGCCACCTCGTCGCGGATGGCGCCCTTGATGCGCTCCGGGTCCTTCAGCTCGTTGCGCTTGAGCTTCTCGCGCGCCACCTCCACCAGGTGGTCCGCGGTGCGCACGCCGATGTCGGCGGTGAAGAGGATCTCCTCCAGCTCCGACAGGACGGACTCGTCCATGGTGCGCTGGCCGCCGAACAGGCCGTTGAGCCGCGCCATGAAGCCCTGGTTGCGCGTGCGGTCCAGGCCCTGCGCCAGGGTGCGGCCACCCTCCGCCTCCACCTTGGCGCGCGCCTGGGCGGCCTCCGCCTGACGGGCGGCCTCCGCCTGGGCGGCCTCCTGGGCCAGGGCCTCCTCGCGCAGGCGCAC
>NZ_JBKGHJ010000535.1:0-5254 GCF_046520365.1 Corallococcus sp. 4LFB | reverse complement strand
CGTACGTCACGCCCGGACTGCGCCGCGTCAGCAGCGCCGCGAGCTCCCACGCGCCTCACCAGCGAGCGCAGTGCTCATCCAGAACCGCGTGGTGGCCCCCGTGCTGCGCAAGCACGCGCCCGGCGACGGCCGGCTGCCCCTGACCCTCCGGCTCGATGCGGCGCGTCCCCGTGCTGCGCCGCATCCCCGCGCGCCTGGTGGGCCTGGGCGTCCGTCCCGAGCACATCCACACGCCGGCCGCTCCGCCCCTTCGCGGAGGAACGCCGGACCGGCGGCTCCCACGGCCCTGCCCCGGGCACGGTTGTTCCGGAGCCGCCGGGCCCAAACCTTCGCGAGGAGTGCCTGACGCAACGACAGCCCTCCTGAGCGTCGGGCCGGGAGGAACCATGGCGAGTTCACGAACGCTGGCCCTGCGGGAGGTCCCTCCCCGGGAGGATGCTTCCCAGGAAGACGTCCTCCCGGGGCGGTGGAGCCAGGCCGCGACGGCGGTGGTCGCCGGAACGCTGATGTCCCTGGGACTGAGACGCCGCTCGCTCGGGGGCACGGTGATGGCCCTGGCCAGCGGCGCGCTGCTCTACCAGGGCCTGCACTCCCGCAAGCGTGCCCCGTCCCCGGGGGCCAGGACGGCACGCCGCGCGGAGGCGCGACGCGAGCCGCGCGTGGAGGTGGAGCGCACGCTCACCGTGGGCCGTCCGGCGGAGGAGCTGTACGCGCTGTGGAGTGAGCCCTCCACGCTGAGCCTCCTGATGATGCACTTCGCGGAGGTCACGCCCACGCGGGGCGGCGACGGCCGCCACTGGCAGGTCCACGGCCCCATGGGGCGCGAGCTGAGCTGGGACTCGCGCGTCGTGGAGGACCGTCCGCCGGAGCTCCACCGCTGGGAGTCCACGGAGGACAGCCCCGTGAAGGTCCAGGGCCAGGTGCGCTTCAAGCCCGCGCCCGCGGACTGGGGCACGGAGGTGACGCTGCACCTCGCCTTCGCTCCTCCGGGCGGCGCGCTGGGCGAGGCGCTGGCGAAGCGGCTGCGCGCCATCCCCGCCATGGGGGTGATGAAGGCGCTGCGCCGGTTCAAGAGCCTGGCGGAGACCGGAGAGATTCCCACGCTGGACCACAACCCCTCCGCTCGCGTGAGCGCGGACTGACCCCAGGAGCACGAAGCCATGCGAGCCCTTTGCTGGAATGGAGTGAACGACCTGCGCGTGGAGACGGTCCCGGACCCGGAGATCGTCAACCCGCACGACGCCATCCTCCGCGTCACGATGTCGACGACGTGCGGCTCCGACCTGCACTTCATCGACGGCTACCTCCCGACGATGAAGGCGGGCGACATCATCGGCCATGAGTTCATGGGCGAGGTCGTGGAGGTGGGGCGCGACGTGAAGCGGGTGAAGAAGGGGGACCGGGTGGTGGTGCCCTCGTTCATCGTCTGCGGCAGCTGCTGGTACTGCGACCACCAGCTCTGGTCGCTGTGTGACAACACCAACCCGAAGCCCGAGTACCAGCAGGTGGCGTTCGGCTACCCCACGGCCGGCATCTACGGCTACACGCACGCCTTCGGCGGCTACGCGGGCGCGCATGCCCGGTTCGTCCGGGTGCCCCACGCGGACCACGACTGCTTCCTCGTGCCGGAGGGCCTGCGCGACGAACAGGTCCTCTTCCTCTCCGACGCGGCCCCCACGGGCTACATGGGCGCGGACTTCTGCGGCATCCAGCCGGGCGCCACCATCGCCGTGTGGGGCGCGGGCGGCGTGGGACTGATGGCCATGCGCAGCGCGTACCTCCTGGGCGCCGAGCGCGTCATCGCCGTGGACCGCTTCCCGGAGCGCCTGGCCATGGCGGAGCGGTTCGTGGGCGCGGAGGCCCTGGACTACAGCCAGGTGGAGAGCGTGGTGGACGTGCTGCGGGAGATGACCGGAGGCCGCGGGCCGGATGCGTGCATCGACGCGGTGGGCATGGAGGCCCATGGCACCGGGCCGGGCTACGCGTATGACCGGGCCAAGCAGGCGCTGCACCTGCACTCGGACCGGGGGCAGGCCCTGCGCGAGGCCATCCTCGCCTGCCGCAAGGGCGGCACGCTGTCCGTGCTGGGCGTGTACGGCCTGATGGACTCGTTCCCCCTGGGCGCCATCATGAACAAGGGCCTCACGCTCCGCACCGCGCAGCAGCACGGGCAGAAGTACCTGCCCCGCCTGCTGGAGCACGTGGCGAAGGGCGAGCTGGATCCCTCGTTCCTCGCCACGCACCGCTTCTCGCTGGAGGACGCGCCGAAGGGCTACGAGCTGTTCAAGAAGAAGCAGGACGGCTGCGTGCGGGCCGTGTTCACGTCCTGAGCGGCGGGCGCCAGCCACACGCCAGCGGCAATGCCTAGCAGCGGGTGCAGACCGGGCGGATGAGCTTCCACGCTCCGCAGCCGTTGTCGCCGCAGCACGTCTGGTAGAGCGAACCGCCCCGGCCGTAGTCGCCGTTGTTCCAGCTGCCGTCGCCGCCCACCTCGCTACACGCGGAGCAGGTCGTCTTCCAGACGATCTTCTCCGCCAGGTAGCTGCCAACGGCACAGCTGGGCGTGGAGCCGATGCCCTGCTCCACCTGCGCGGCCTCACCGGCGGACGGCGCCTCGTCCACCTCCGACGCCGAGCCACAGGCGGAAAGGAGGCCCACGGAGAAGGTCGTCAAGACCAGGGCGCGGATCATGCTTCGCATGCGGGATGCTCCAGGTGCCGGAGGCGCAAATGCCTCTCAAGCCCCGCACTCCGGCAGAAAGAGATATCCTGCGCAACCCTGACGACTGTCTTCGCGCCCCGCTGTTTCTTTCCTGCCCCGGTGATCTCAATGACTCTCATTCATGCGCGGTGGTGCCTGTGTCTCGCCATGGTCACGACGGCCGGCGCTTGCCGCTCCGAAAGCCCGCGGGAAGCACCTTCCGCTCCCGTGCAGGCGACGGCGCCGGAGGACCCCGTGGACCTGCATGGCACGGGAGGCGTCGAAGGCGCTGATGCGGCATATGACCGCTCCCGTCAGCCGGCCCGGTTCATCGCCGCGCTGGGAGTCGCTCCGGGGCAGCGCATCGCCGACGTCGGGGCGGGGCAGGGCTACTTCACGCAGCGGCTCGCGGAGGCAGTGGGCCCCACGGGACGGGTGGTCGCCACCGACATCAACGACGAAGCCCTCAAGCGGCTCCGCGCGCGGGTCATCGGCCGTGAGAACATCGAGGTGCGGAAGGTGGAACCGGACGCTCCGGGGCTCGAGGCGGGAGCGTATGACCTCATCCTCCTCTCGGAGGTCGACCACTTCCTCACCGACCGGGTGGACTACCTCACCCGGCTGCGGGCCGCGCTCACGCCCCAGGGCCGCATCGCGGTGACGCACCTGCGGGCCATGCGTCCCCCGCTCGTCGCCGCGGCCCGCACCGCGGGCTACTCCGTCGTCTCCGAGTACAACGGCCTGCCGGACCACTACCTGCTCTTCCTGCGCCCCACCGCCCATCCGTGACGGCTCCGGAGGGCCCAACCGTCCAGAACCCAGGCCTTCGCGCCCGGGAGCGTCCAGTCCACGGCAGAACCCGGCCCGGCACCGGCGACGGGGCCGCCGCGATGCGGCGCGCGCCCTACCCTTGCGCCGCGCGAACGCGGCAGGTCGCCGCGCGAGGCACGAGGAGACGAACGCCATGGGTATCAGCAAGGGCAGTGCGCAGTGGGACGGCGGGCTGAAGGACGGCAAGGGCTCCATGAAGCCGGGCCACGCCGCGGAGGTGCCCTTCTCGCTCGGCACCCGCTTCGAGGGTCAGCAGGGCAGCAACCCGGAGGAGCTCATCGGCGCGGCGCTCTCCGGGTGCTTCTCCATGGCCCTGTCGCTGGGGCTGGAGAAGGCGGGCCTGAAGCCCACGCGCATCCAGACGCACGCGGACGTGCAGCTGGACAAGCAGGGCGAGGGCTTCGCCATCACCACCATCGCGCTGAGCACCGAGGCCACCGTCCCCGGCGCCGACGACGCCCGCTTCCAGCAGATCGCCGAGGAGACCAAGAAGGGCTGCCCCGTCTCCAAGGCGCTCGCGGGCGTGAACATCACGCTCAAGGCGAAGCTCTCCGCCTGACGGACATGGGCCGGCCTCAGCCGCCGGCGCACGCGTGCCGGCAGTCCTGCCGGCACGCGACGACCTCGGGCGTGTTGCCCACGCAGGTCGCGTAGCACTGGGACAGGCACGGCGTGAGCGCAGGCTCCGCCGAGCCGGGGTCCTCGCCAGCCGGCGCCTCCCCCGGGCCGACCTCCTCCGGGGGGGTGTCCGGCGAAGGGGCGTCCGCGGGGCCGCAGGCCGCCGCCAGGAGCCATCCCACCGAGGCCAGCGCCACCAGGTCCCGCCGCATGCGCCCTCCTCTCACCGGATGAGAAAGGTCTCACTCTAGCCGCGAGTCCTGGTGGAAGAATCCAGGCCCGTGGCCGATTCGTGCCCAGGAGGTCTTCTTCGCAGGTGGCTGAGACGGACGACGTCACGGACGCGGTTCGGCGCGCGACGCAGGGGGAGTCGTCCGCCTTCAGCGAGCTGTACCGTCGCACCCGTCCCCTGGTGGCCCGCCTGATCGCGGGCTTCGGCACATTGGATCCCGACGAGGCGGAGGACGTCCTCCAGGAGTCCTACGTGCGTGCGTTCCGGGGGTTGCATCAGCTGAAGTCGCCGGGGGCCTTCACCCCCTGGTTGTTGACCATCGCGCGCAACCGGGCGCGCACGCGGCTGGAGCGCCGCAACCTGCTCCAGCGGATGGAGGAGGAGTGGGTGGACCCGACACCGGAGACGGTGCCGGCCCTGCCGCCCACGCTCCAGGTGGAGCGGGACATCGAAGTGGTGCGGCAGCTCATCGCGGAGCTGCCCGAAGGCGAGGAGAAGAAGACCGTGCAGCTCTTCTACATCGAGGGTCAGCTCTCCGCGCGGGAGATCGCCGATCAGCTCGGCGTGGGCAAGAGCACGGTCACCATGCGGCTGGAGCGGTTTCGTGGGCGCATCAAGCGCGAGCTCCTCCAGCGGGTGCTCGCCGGACGGTGGGATTGAGCCATGAGACACCTGGATGCCACCGCGATGTCGGACCTCGCCGCGCGCGACCCCCAGGCCGTGGCCTGGTTCCGCGAGCACCTGGCCTCGCCCTGCGAGGTCTGTGAGACGTTCCTCGCCACGCACGCGGATGCGCTGGACGGGCGGGCGGACGCCCTGCTCCTCGCGCTCGCCCCGGCCCGGAAGGCCGCCGAGGAGGGCGCCCCCGTCGTG
>NZ_JBKGHJ010000534.1:0-5257 GCF_046520365.1 Corallococcus sp. 4LFB | reverse complement strand
CGCGAGCGCGTCGCGGGCGGACTCCGACAGCCGGGCCACCTCGCGGGCGCAGGCGCGGGAGAAGAGGCTGCCCGTGCGGAAGCGCGCGAAGGCCCGCGCGAGCGTGGACGCGTCCAGGGGCAGCGCGTCCAGGGTGCGCTCCCACTCGGTGACGAGCTCGTCCAGGGGCCGGCCGTAGGCCTCGTTGAAGTCCGCGTGCGCGTAGACGGCGCGCAGCCGGTCCGCGCCATACGTGTCCGCCAGGTAGCGCAGGAACGAGCCCGCCACGGTGTACGCGCGCGCCGGGGCGGACTGGTAGAAGCCCTTGGGCCCCATGAGGTCGCGCATGTCCGGGGCCAGCCCCTGCCGGCGCATGCCCGCGGCCCACTGGTGCAGGGTGAGCTCGCCCTGCACGGGGTCGTCCGCGGCCACCGCGAGCCCTTCAATCACGCCCATCAGCGGCCACACGCCCAGCCGGGTGGTGACGCGGAAGAAGCCGGAGCCCGCGGGGCCCGCCATGACGTGCGCCAGCTCGTGGTGCAGCGTGGAGTGGGGGAAGGGCTTGTCCTGGATGTGCAGCTCGGTGCGCCAGGGCTTGGCGAACTGGGTGCGGCCGGCGCCCACCAGCTTCTGCTTCTCGTCCTCGGAGCGGTAGAGCCACACGCGCACGCGCTCCGTGGGGGCCACGCCCAGGAAGCGCGACGTCTGGGCGTAGCGGAACTCCAGGTCGCGGGCCATCCGGTCCACGTCCTCGCGGGCCTTGCCGCGCGGGTAGTGCAGGACGAAGTGCGCCGTCTCCCGCACGCCGCCCAGCTGCTCCGCCAGGTACGCGTCGCTCATCCGCAGGCCCAGCTGGGGCGCGCGGACCTCCAGCCAGGTGATGCCCAGGGCGCAGGGGAGCACCAGCCCCAGCAGGCCGCCGACGCGAGCCCCTTGCCGCGCCAGCCGCCCGGTGCGCACGTCCAGGAACGCCAGGGCGAGCCCCGCGAAGACCCCCACCCACAGGAGCGTCTCCAGGCGGAACCAGCCGAGCGCGGCCGTCAGCTGGAGGGCCTCGTCGTAGAGCGGGCCGGGCAGGTGGCCCAGGAAGACGTTGAAGGCGAACACCTGGGGCCCGAAGACGATGGGCCACACCGTCACCGCCAGTGAGGCGAGGAGGAGCAGGGCGTACATGCCGGCCGCGCTCCGGGGGCGGGCGGTCGCGAAGCCCAGGAACACGCCGGCCGCGGACGCCAGCAGGGCGGAGGGGACGGTGAGCAGGGGGTAGAAGCCGGCCAGCTCGAAGGGGTCGCACGCGGTGCGCAGGCGGGCGAAGAGCAGGGCGCACACGAAGGGGGGGGCCAGCACCCCCAGGTTCAGGACGACGCTGGCGCCCAGGGCGCGCCCCACGGCGGTTCCGGGCAGGGCGGAGGCTTCCGCCGAGGCGGGCCGGGGGGAGGCGCCGGTGAGGATGCGGCGCTCCTGGGCGGCGGCGGCGATGCCCGTTCCTCCTCCAAGCAGGCCGACGGCGATGGACAGGGCCAGGCCCAGCTCGAAGCCGGGGACCCCGAAAAGCGGGAGGAGGACGAGGGCCGCCCCCCCACCGCCAAGCAGCAGCACGGTGGCCAGGACGGCCGGACGGCCCAACAGAGCGCGGGCACGGGGGAGGACTTGCCGCATGGCGTCCCCTATACTCCCCGGCCGCATGTCCGAACAGAAGAGCGGATCCGAACTGCGCACCCACGGTCGTGCGCCCATCGAGCTGAAGGTCGACTACAAGAAGCTCAATTCGTTCTTCGCCGACTACACGAAGAACATCAGCAAGGGCGGCACGTTCATCAAGACGAAGAAGCCACTGCCCATTGGCACGCGCTTCCTCTTCAAGCTGACGGTGCCGCACCGCGAGGCACCTTTCGAATTGCTGGGCGAGGTCGTCTGGTCCAAGGCCGACGCGGAGGAGCCCGGCATGGGCATCCGCTTCATCTACAGCAGCGAGTCGCAGCGCGTGGACTTCGAGACGCTGGTGGAGCGGCTCATGTCCGACAGCCTGGGCTCCGAGCTGACCGAGAAGCTGCTCAACAAGCCCCTGCACCCCCAGCACCCGTCATGACGACGCGGACGCGCCTCACGTTCGTTCTGGCGGCGCTGGCCTTCGGGGGCGGCGCGTGTCAGGAAGCGCCCGCCGCGCCTCCGAAGCCCGCCGCGCCCGCTCCGGCGCGTCCGAAATCGAAGGACGTGGCAGCGGAGGACTACGTGATGCCGACCCTGCCGCGCGCGCACGTGCGGCTGAAGGATGCCTACGGAGGAGTGCACCGCGTGGAGGTGGAGGTGGCCGCCACGGGGGAGTCGCGCACGCGCGGGCTCATGTGGCGCAAGTCGCTGCCCGCCGGGCAGGGCATGCTCTTCCTCTTCCCGGAGGAGGAGGTGCGCGGCTTCTGGATGCGCAACACGCTCATCCCCCTGGACATGCTGTTCATCACGTCCGACGGCCGCGTCGTGGGCATCATCGAGAACGCGGAGCCGCGCACGCTGACGAACCGCACGGTGGGCATCCCCAGCCAGTACGTGCTGGAGGTGCCGGGCGGCTGGTGCCAGAAGAACGGCATCGTCCGCGGCGGCACGGCGGAGTTCGAGGGCGTGAGCACCCTCCCCATCGCGCCGTGACCCGACGGCTGGGCGTGAGGCTCAGCCCGACTACTTCACCGCGCCCGGCTGGAACAGGAACGTGCTGGTGTGCGTCTGCGCGGAGACGGCCTTCACGCGCTTGCGCAGGGCCGCGGCGACGGCGGACAGCTCCGCGGGGTGCGGGTGGGCGGACAGCCCGTGGTGGTCCACCGCCGCGAGGCTCAGCGTCACCGGCACCGTGTTGCCCGCCGCGTCCGTCGCGGTGAAGCCTCCGCGCCGCAGGTCCTCCGGACCGTAGAGCGGCACCTTCTCCGCGTCGAAGCGCTGGCAGAGCGTGCGCAACACCTCCGGCGCCACCGCGTCCGGACACACGAGCACGAAGTCGTCGCCGCCCACGTGGCCCAGGTTCGAGCCCTCCGGCAGCAGGTGCAGGCACTCCGACAGGGCGCTCGCCGTGTAGCGGATCACCCGGTCGCCCTGGAGGAACCCATAGCGGTCGTTGTACGCCTCGAAGTGATCCAGGTCCGCGTAGATGACCGTGAACGCGCTGCCCTGGAGCGCGGCGCGGATCCACCGTTCAATCATCCGGCTGCCGGGCAGGTCCGTGAGCGGATGCGCCCCCGTCGCCGCGTGCTGCTCCAGGTCCGAGGCCCGCGCGATGAGCTGCTTCATCGTCACCGTGCCCAGGAAGTGGCCCTGCGCGTCCGTCACCACCACCGGGTCGTAGACGGACTCGGGCGGACGGCGCATCGCCATGCGCGCCAGCGCCGTGATGGCCGTCGCGTCCTCCACCACCATCAGCGCCTCGCGCGGCCCCTCCGGGAGCGCGGACGCCGCGCTGACGGCGGCACCCCCGAAGCGCGCGTAGAAGCTCCGCCGCGTCACCACCGCGTGCGGCTGCTCTCCGTCCAGCAGCACGACGTGGTCCTCGCCCGGCGTGCGGCGGAAGAGCCGGTCCAGCTCCACCGCCTGCGCCGTCACCGGAGCGCAGGGCGGGCGGATGATCATGCTGCCCACCGTCTCGTCGTCCTCGTGCTCACGGTGGTGCAGGGCGCGGATGGCCTCCCGGCAGCGCTCCGCGAAGTCCGCGCCCGGCCGCTGCGGGGAACTCACGGGCCGCGCCAGCAGGTAGCCCTGCGCGTGCCGGATGCCCAGGCGCAGCAGGACGGCCAGCTCGTTCCACGTCTCCACGCCCTCGGCGATGAGCACCGCGTCCACGCGCTGCGCGAAGGCGACCAGCGACTTCACCAGGTGCTGCCGGTACGTGTGCAGGTGGATGTCCCGCACCAGCGCCTGATCCAGCTTGATGAAGTCCGGCGCGCTGTGCACCAGCGTCACCAGGCCCGAGTGTCCCGCGCCGAAGTCGTCCAGCGCGATGCCGAAGCCCTGCTCCGCGTACCGCCGCGCGAGCATGCGCAGCTGCTCCGTGTCCTCGAACGTGCTGCGCTCGGTGATCTCCAGCACCAGCTGCTGGGGACTCAGGCCGTGCTGACGCAGCAGCTCCAGCGTGGACGCGCCGCCAAAGCGCTCGTCGCTGAGCACGTCCGGGCTGACGTTGAAGAAGAAGGGTCCGCGCCGCTGCGCCTCCGGCAGCGTGGCGATGCGGCGCACCGCCGCGGTCCAGCACGCGCGCTCCAGCTCGAAGGTGAAGCCCTCCACCCGCGCGCGGTTGAACAGCTCGTTGGGGGACTCCACCGGGCCCAGGCCTCGCGACAGCACCTCGTGGCCAAGCACCTCGCCGCTGAGCAGATCGACGATGGGCTGGAAGACGGTGGCGACCCTCGGCTCATCTCCGTTCCACAGCCAGGGGGGTGGCGGTGCGGGCTTGCTGGGGGAGGGCAGGCTCATGACTCCCGAAATGTACCGCGCTCCGGCGCAAGCTTCAGGCCCCCCCGACCACTCGGCAGGTCCAGCATCGAAAACGGACGCTTGCCGCGGGTCCTCCCGGAGGCCCGGGGCGGGAGGGCCCTGACAGCCTCCCCAGGTCCTATTCCCCCTGAATCCGCTGGATTTCCGGCACCTTGGCGCCGTCGGACGCGAGGGGAGCCGGATCCACGGGCGTCACCGGGGCGGCCTCCACCGGCGCCACCTGGGTCAACGTCACCTGGGCCGCGACCGCGTCCATCGCCTGGCCTTCCTCTCCCTGAGCGGTCGAGAGGGCGCGGAACCGGCGGGCCAGCGAGGCCAGCTCCGCCGCCTTCAGCTGGGCCTGTCCGCTGCGCAGCGACAGCAGCGCCACGCGCGCACGCTCCAGCAGCGCCACCTCCGCGCGCAGCCTCGCGAGGATGCGCTCCCGCCGCTGACGCATGTCCCCCAGCCGCTCCACCTCTTCCGCCAGCGACGCCGCCGCGGCCTCCAGCTGCCGGCGCGCCACCACGTCGGTGCTCGCACGGGCGCTGCGCTCCAGGCTGTCGCGCTCCGCCTGCAGCTCCGCGGCGCGCGCTCCTCCAGCTGCGCCTCCACGCCGGCCCACTCGGACGCCAGCTCCACCGCGCCCTTCGTCGATGCGCGCCAGCGTGCGGGCCAGCTCCTCGCGCGCGGGCTCCGGGCAGCTTCGCCAGGGACTGACCGCATTGGCGATAGAGGGTCAGCGCGCGCTCGGACAGCGTGAGGAAGTCACCGGAGAGCTGGGGCAGCAGCTCCTCCGCGCGCGCCTCCACCGGGTCGGCCGTCG
>NZ_JBKGHJ010000533.1:0-5268 GCF_046520365.1 Corallococcus sp. 4LFB | reverse complement strand
GGCAGGGCACCTCCAGGTGTTCGACACCGCCACGCGCACCCTCCAGTGGGAGCGGGCCTGGGCCGAGGAAACGGGGCGCAAGGACTGGACGGTCCTCTCCGCGCTGATGACAGACGCGGCGACCGTCGTCCTCAACATCCAGGAGCCCCCGCCGCCGCCTCCCGCCTTCCCGACGAAACGCAACGTCGTCTCCTGTGACGCGACGGCGTGCCAGAACCTCCACGACCTGTATCCCAGTTGCTGGTATGCGCAGGGCCGCACGGACCTCCTGAGGTGTTCCGGTTACAGCCGGTGCAGCATCTGGAGTGGGTGCGAGTACCAGTACGCCTACTTCGATGCCACGGCGCGATACCTCACGACCACGGTGACGGACGGTCTGGGCCGGCCGGACATCGCCATCTCCGAGGACCTGACGCAGCACGTGTCGATGTTGCGAGGCGAGTCCACCGATACGCTCTACTGGAGCGGCCCCGCGGGGGACCGGAAGGTGGAGGCGCTGGGGGCTGTGGACATGGCGCTGTTCACCCTCCTGCCGGGCGCGGAACGCCTGGTGTTCGCCCAGCGGCTGACGCGCTCGAATGGGGAGTCCGAAACCCGCGTGGCCACCTGGGACGGAGTGACCCTGAAGGACCTGCTGTCACTGCCGGGCGTGCCCGCGAACGATGCGGCGTATTCCCCCGTGGTGCGTGACGCTCCCCTCTCGGTGTACGTGACCGTCGCGGGGCCGTCCTCCCTCAACATCGTCCGGATCCGGCTCTAGTTTCGGGCCGCGCTGCTTCGAAAGACTTCCGATGACTGCTCAAACACGAAGTGCCTCCCCGTTCCGGACGTGGAGGCTGCTGGGCTTGCTGCTGGCGAGCCTGGGCGCCGCCCATTGCAGTGGGGGCGTGGAGCCACAGCCACCTCCACGTCATGAAGACGTGGAGCAGCCGCCTCCACCGGTGGAGCCGGATGAGGAGGAGAAGACCTACTTTCCGGCCGTGGCCCGTGACGCCCGGCTGCTCCAGGTGGACGGAGCGCAGCGCGTCCTGCTGTCCATCCGCGCGGATGGCACCTACGCGCAGGCGCTTCCCACGGGAGACCCCGTGCGCATCGCGGACGTGGCGGAGGGGGCCGACATCACGGCAGACAGCCACACGGCGGTGCTGTGGAGCGCGGAGGTGGACGGCGAGCGGACCGTCTGGCTCTGGCGGCCCGGCACACCGGAGGCCCTCGTGCTCAGCCAGAAGGCGCGGGGCACGGTGCGGTATGACGCGGCCCAGAGCTACGTGGCCTTCCTGGAGCGGGACGACGCGGGAGCCACGTCCGTCCGCCTGGCGGTGACGGCGTCCTGCACGCCCGGCGACTGCGCGCTCCGGACGCCCCTCCAGGTCCAGGGTGGCACGCCGGTGCTCGAAAGCGGTGGCACCACGGTGTCCCTGGTGAATGGGTTGCACCGCTGGTTGATTGACGCGCCCTCCGGCACGGTCACGGACCTGGGCGACCTGCCGGGACCCTCGTTCCTGTCGCCCGGCGGGACCCGCTACGGCTGGGTGCTGGAGGATTCGCAGCATGTGCGGGTGTTCGACACCGCCACGGGCGCGCAGCTCTGGGAACAGGGCGGCAACCCCGCCCCTATCTACCTGAAATGGACCTACACCGGTGCGTTCATGTTCAACGAGGCGAGCGTCCTGGTGACCGCCTATGCGACGGAACAATGGGGAGGCCCCTCCCTCCCTGGATCCCACTTCATGGACAGGTGCTGGGATGAGGGTTGCAACATGGTGACCTCCCTCTCCGCGTGCAGTCCGGTCGTGCTCTCCGGACAGCCGGCGATGCATTGCCAGTCGGACCCCTGCATCACGCGTGGCTGCACGCCACCTCCACCGCAGCTCCGGAACGGAGAAGGGGCGTGGGTCCACACGGTCGGCAGCGGCACCCTGGCCGGTCCCTTCTTCAACCAGGGCTTCGCGGATGCGGTATCGCTCAAAGGCATCGCAGGGCAGACGGTATCGCTGGAATGGACACGGACGGAGTCGCTCTGGAAGCTGAGCCTGGAGACTCCTGCTCCGACGGCGCCCATCCAGTTCCTGCCGGACCAGCAGCGGGTGCTGTTCCATCAACCGGTGTCACAGAAGGACGGAACCGTCGAAAACCATCTCTGGACGTGGGACCGGTTCGAGCGCGTCGACCTGGGCCTGCTGGACGGAACGCCCGGTCCCACCCGCCTCATGCGGGACAACCCGCCCACGGCCTACATGGATGTCGACACCGCGAACGCGGACGGCACTACCACTCCGTCCATCGTTCGCGTCGAGCTCTGACGAGGCGTGCCCGCGGCGGTCCGGGCCCTGTGATGAGCCCGGCCGCGGTTCGTCCGCTTCGGTGCACTGGCGGACGACGGTGAAGTCCGAACACACGCGCTGCCGAGCAGCCTTCGGTCATCCTGCCCGTGCCGTCAGCGCGGCACGCGCCCGGCCCACGAGCCACGCGGCGCCCCGGCTCGCGTCCTTCACGAGCGCGACGGGGGCCCTGGGCGACAGCAGCAGGGGCCCCTTCAGCGTGCCCTGCGGCGCGTCCTCCGGCATCGGGTTGATGCCGACGCCCTCCTCGTAGACCATCTTCCCGCCAAGCGACGCCGTGTAGAGCGCGAAGGCGCACGCGCCCAGCCCCAGCGCCGTCGTCAGGGCGGTGGGTGCCTTCGCCTGCCGCCACGCCATGATGCCCAGCGCGCCCAGCGTGATGAAGGCATTGCCCACGCCGTGCAGGACCGTCATGTCCCGGGCGCGCGGCGAGTCCAGGCGCACCTCCTGGCTCGCGGCCAGGCCCGACACCCCGGCGAACACCGCGCTCGCCGCACCCGCCATCCACAGGCGGCGCCCCACCTTCTCCCAGGCGCGGTCCCCCGTCCTCATCACGATGAGGTCCGCCACGGCCGCCGTCGGCAGCAAGGCCAGCGGCATGTGCACCACCGCCGGGTGCAGCTCATGAAGCAGCATCTTCCTCTTCATCGTCCCCCTCCGGGTTCTCTTGAAGCGAAGGTAGCCATGGGGGTGGGCGCCCGCGCAGGCCCCCCGGTCGGAGCCCCCCTGCGTCCGGAAGATGGGCAGCGGACGACGTTCCCACTGGATTCACGTCCAGGGCCCTGCTCGCGACGGCTGCCTGCCTCCCCACCGCGGGCCTGGGCGAGCGAATCGCTTCCCCTGGACACCGCCCATGCGTATCACTGGCCTCCGTGCGTACCCCCACCGACCGATACCTCCCGCCTCGCGCCGACGCCTCCTCCTCCGTGGCACCCCAGCGCGGGCGGGTCATCGTCATCGCGCCCACGCGTGCCGCGTGCGAGACCATCGAGCTGGCGCTCGGGCTGGAGCTGCACACGTACCTGGCGGAGCACCACGGCGAGCGCCTCCGTGAGCTGGCCCGGAGCGGGCAGGGGTTCGGCATCGTCGCGGGCACCGGCACGGGCAAGACGCTCGCCATCCGCCCCATCGCGGAGGAGCTGGTGGGCCGCAAGCCCCTGCGGGTGGCGGTGGTCAACCGCGAGCGGGAGGCCACCGCGGAGACGCCGCTCGCGGACGTGGTCATCGTCACCACCGGCATCGCGCGGCGCTGGTTCCAGGGCGGCGTCATCCGGCGCGAGGACACGCTCATCGTGGATGAGATCCACCAGACCTCCGCGGAGCTGGAGCTGTGCCTGGCCCTGGGCAAGCGCGTGGGCTGCCGCTTCATCTGGCTGTCCGCCACCGTGGATCCGGCCTTCTACTCGCGCTACCTGGACAGCGCGGACGTGCTCCAGGTGTCCTCCTTCGACCCTCGCAAGGCGGCCACGGTGGAGGTGGAGCGCCGCCAGCCCCTGTCCTTCCTCGACGACGACTTCCTGCGGGACGTGCAGCGGCGGGGGCGCGGCGTGGGCGTGTTCCTGGCCACGCGCGCCGGGGTGGAGGAGGTGGCGGCCCACGTGCGCGAGAACGAGCCGGACATCCACGCGGCGCACTACCACGGCGGCGAGCCGCTGCGCGCCATCCGCCCCTTCCTGGAGGGCACGGCGCCCCGGCCCTTCGTGCTCGCGATGACGGCGGCGGGGCAGAGCGCGCTCAACGTGCCGGGGCTGGACACGGTCGTCATCGACGACATGCGCTTCACCAACCTGGTGGAGGGCGGCCGCAACATCCTCACCCGCGTGCACCTGGGCAACAACGAGCTCCTGCAGATGGCGGGGCGTGTGCACGGGCGGGTGGAGGGCGGACGCGTCTTCATCCTGAGCGACCGGCCGCTCCACTTCGCCTCGCTCAAGCCCACCGCGCCCGAGTTCCAGCTCGCGGGCGAGCCGGAGCGCGTGGCCCTCACCGCGGCGGCCCTGGGCGTGCGGGCGGACGCGCTGGACCTGCCCGTGCCGCTGGACCGCGACGCCTACCGCCGGGCGCTCGCGAAGCTCCAGGCGCGCAACATCGTGGACGCGGACGGCCGGCTGTCCGACTACGGCCGCGCGGTGGAGGCCCTGCCCGTGGAGCGCCCCTGGGCGGAGCTCATCGTCAACGCGGAGGACGCGCTGCTGCCGTTCCTCGCGGTGTGCAGCTCGGTGGAGTCGCTGCACCGGATGACGCGCGAGGAGCGCAACCTGGACGGCGTGCTCGTGCCCGGCAGCGACCACCTGACCGCGTACAACCTGTACGCGGAGGCCTTCCAGGAAGCGGGCACGGTGGGAGAGGTGCAGGGGCTGCCGCGCCACGTCTTCGACGCGGAGAAGCTCGCGGCCTGGACGGAGGGGCGCGGGGTGCTGGTGAAGGCCCTGGAGGACGCGGCGCTCGCGATGGCGAGCGTGTACCGGAGCGTGGGGCTGAAGCTGCCGGCGCACATGCCCCTCGCGAACACCCGCGTCTACCAGCGCTTCTGTGACCTGCTCGCGCGCTTCATGCCCTTCGACCTGGTCATCGACGAGCGCACGGCCCGGGGCGAGGTCGCGCGCGTGTCGAAGACGAGCGTGTGCGGCAACCTGGGCGCGGTGACGGGCCCGCTGCGCTACTTCGCCGACCGCAACGGCGACTCGCAGGCCGGCATCGAAGGCACCCAGCTGCCCCAGGCCCTGCTGCGCCGCTACGCCCGCCGTCACTCGGCGGCGCCTGTGTACGACGCGCGCTTCCGCTCGGTCGTGCTCGTGACGAGGGTGGACTTCTTCGGCTTCGCGCTGGAGCAGGAAGTGGAGGTGCTGCGCGCCTGGGGGCCGGAGCTCGCCAGGGCGGCCCGGCACGCGCTCGCCGAGGCGCTGGCGCGAGGCGAGGCGCCCCA
>NZ_JBKGHJ010000532.1:0-5281 GCF_046520365.1 Corallococcus sp. 4LFB | reverse complement strand
GCACGGGCGGGCGGGACAGGTCCGACGGCGCGCGCATGTCGCTGCCGGAGCCCGTGCCCAGGCGCGCGAGTGCGAGCCCGTCCCCGGCATCAGCGCCCGGGGGTTGGAGCCCGTGCCCGAGCCGGCGATGGACGACGGCGCGTACTCGGAGAGCCGGTCGCCCAGCGCCTCCTTGAAGAACTGCGCCACCGACGCGGGCGACGAGGACAGCCGGTGGTGCGCGATGACGGCTTCAATCTCCTCGCGCATCGCCGCCGCGGAGGGCGTGCGGCGCGCGGGGTCCTTCACCAGCGCGCGCAGGATGAGGTCCGACACGTCCTGCGGGATGTGGGGCCGCAGCTGCGAGGGCACCGGCGCGGGCTCGCGCACGATGGCCGCGAGCGTGGCCGCGTCGTGGTCGCGGCGGAACGGCAGCTGGCCGGTGAGCAGCTCGAAGAGCACCACGCCCAGCGCGAACACGTCGTTGCGCCAGTCCAGCGGACGGCCGCTGGCGGCCTCCGGGGAGAGGTAGGAAATCTTCCCCTTGATGACGCCCGCCTGCGTCTGCTCCTCGCCCTGCACCTTGGCGATGCCGAAGTCCGACAGCTTGATGGCGCCGTCCAGCGACACCAGCACGTTGTGGGGGCTGACGTCGCGGTGCACCACCGGGTGCGCGGTGCCGGACGGGTCCACGTAGCTGTGCGCGTAGTGCAGGCCCGCGGCCACCTCCGCCACGATGCGCAGCGCGTGCTCCAGGGGCAGCGCCATGCCCTTGCGGCGCAGCTCCGTGAGCAGGCGCTTCAGGTCCGGGCCGCGCACGTACTCCATCAGGATGTACGCCACGCCGTCCGTCACGCCCACGTCGAAGGTCTGGACGACGTTGGGGTGCGTGAGGCGCGCGTTGGCGCGGGCCTCCGCGAAGAGCATGTCGACGAACTCGGGATTCTCAGCGAACTGCGCGAGAATCTTCTTCATCACGACGAACTTCTCGAAGCCCTTCACGCCCTGCTGCTTGGCGAGGAAGACCTCCGCCATGCCGCCCTGCCCCAGCCGGCGGATGACCTGCAGCCGCGCGCCGCTGTTGTGCGTGTCGGTGGCGGACGTGCCCTTGCCGCCGGGGTCCTGGTTCGTGGAGCCGAAGAGGTACTGGCTGAGCGCGCGCTGCTCCAGCGCCTCGATGTCGTCCAGCGGCTTGTCGGTGAGCGGCGTGCGCGCGAGCAGCCCCTGGAACTGCGCGAGCGCCGGGGCCCGGGCGTTGCCGCCGCACACGGGGCACACGCGGTCCAGGGTGCCCTTGGCGCGCAGGACCTCCAGGTACTCGGAGGTCTGGATGCGCTGGTGGGTGACCTGGCCGCAGTTGCGGCAGTCGCACGGCAGCCACAGCGTGGCCAGCTTCGCCGGCAGCGCCTTGGTGGACTTCGCCAGCACGCCCAACAGCGGCGGCGGCACGCGGCAGAGCACCACCTGGGCGCCCTGCGACGCCACCTCCAGCACCTGTTCGATGCGCGGCAGCGCCTCCGGCTCCACCGTGCTCACGTGGCAGCAGTCGAACGCGACGCGCCCCTCAAGGCCGGACGCCAGCCGGCGCACGTTGAGGTCGCCCTTGAGCGTGCTGGCCAGGGTGATGAAGGTGATGTCGTCCTGGACGATCTTCAGGTGCGAGGAGAGCTCGGACGGCTCGTTCGGGAGGCCCGCGCGCAGGTAGCGCAGCACGGCGGGGTCCACCGCGGAGAACTGCTGGCGGCGCGCGAAGTCGAAGAACTCGGTGGGCTCGTCCGCGAACTCCAGCGGCTGGGCGCACACGGGGCAGTGGTGCGGCGGGGCGCCGCCCGCCTCCACGACCTTGCTCTCCTCCACCAGGCGGACCAGCCGCAGCCGGTCCTCCTTGCAGAAGCGGCAGGAGTACGGCGCGAGCAGCGACAGCACGCGCGCGACGCCCGCGAAGCCCTCCACCATGTTGAGCTGATCCACCACCACGGGCGGGGCGTTGACGACGTACAGCCCCGACACGCCCTGCGGCGGGTGGCCGGCGAATTCAATCCACCGGCGAACACCGAAGGAGCTGATGCGCTCCACCAGCCCCAGGTCCACCACCACCAGGCCCTGGAGGCCCTTGGACGCCGGCGAGAGGGGGAAGGTTTCGTCGATCACCCCGGCCACGCGCACGTGGGTCAGACTGCCCACGCGCAGGGAGGTGATGCTGGCATTGGAAGTTTGGCTCTCCACCCGCCTACCCTCGTTCCAGACAGAACAGCAGCGACTTGGGCTGCGCGGCCCGGCGGCGCGCATCCCCCAGGTCCACCGCGCAGGCGAACTGGGTCCGCTTCCCCGGAGTCACCCGCACCGCGACCGCGTCGCTGTGCTCCAAAATGCGCCGCAGACCCAGGCCCGCGCCACCACCCGAAGCATCCACCTGCGCCTTCTCACCCCACGCCTTCACCACCCGCACCAGCGGTGACACCGACAGGCGGCCGAAGCGATCCGTCGCCTCCAGCCAGGCCCGGCCGTCCGCCACCGCCCAGGACAGCAGGCAGCGATCCTCCTCCGCCACCGACTGCACCTGTCCGCGCCGATGGGCGTACTTCGGCTCGCCGCCCGCGTCCACCGGCGCGTCGAGCAGGGCGTTCACACAAATCTCATGGACGACATCCGCCACCCGGCTGGACGCCGCCCTGGAGCCGCCGGCCTGGAGGATGACCTCGGCCGCGCGCTCTCCCGCCGCCGTCACCTCCGCCACGCTGCCCAGCCACGCCACGGACGTGGCGGCCTCCCGGGGAATCATGGGCTCGCCGCGCAGGAGCGCGCCGAGCAGCCGCGCCTCCCAGGCGGACGGCTGGCCGCCCTCACCGCGCGTGGCCAAGAGCAGCGCCGGGGGACGCCGCTCCAGGAGCGCCGCGTGGGCGGGAGTGAACCGCCCGTCGAACAGCACCAGGTGCGGCGCCGCGTCGTCACCGCGCCCCAGGAGGACGCCGTCCCGGGCCAGCACCCCGGAGGCCTTCTCCAGCGCCTCCGGCGTGAGCGTCGTGTCCGGCGTCAACTTCAGGGGAGCATCCTTCACGGCGGCGACGGTATCCAAACAGCGCCCTAATAATGGAGTCGAACTTCTGTGAAGACGCCCAGCGGCGGAGCGGGGAAGCCGTGGGACTCCTCATACTTCGCATTGAAGAGGTTCGTGCCAAGCAGGGACACGGCCACGCGCTCGTGGACGTTGAAGCCCACACGCGCGGTCGCGGTGATGTAGCTGGGCAGCTTCACGCGGGTGGTGGTGCCGGCGTTCTCGTCCACCACGAAGCCCGGGTCGAAGCGCGGGCCCACGAACAGGCCGTAGAGCTCCACGAAGGCGAACTTGCCGATGTTGGTGCGGCCGCGCAGGTAGACGCGGTGGGTGGGCGCGTAGTCCAGCGGGTAGCTGGCCCCGCCGCCCACGGGCAGCGCCTGGGCGTCCAGGAACTGGTAGGCCACGTCGAACGAGGAGTTGAGCGACGGCACCTGCGCCGCGGCCTCCGCCTCGAAGCCCGCCACGCGCGCGTCGCCCAGGTTCTTGAACTGGGACGTGGAGCCGAAGAGGAGCTCCTGGTTGATGAAGTTGCGGGCGCGGTTGTAGAAGCCCGTGCCCGTCAGGCGCACCTTGCGGTCGAACGGCCAGAAGTCCACCGCCGCCTCCACCGTGTCCAGCGTCTCCGCGCGCAGGGCCGGGTTGCCCAGCAGCGTCGCGGCGTACATCTGCTGGTTGATGGCCAGCTCCGCCAGCGTGGGCGCGCGGAAGGCGCGGCCGTAGTTGGTGCGCAGCGTGAGCAGCTCCGGGATGGCGTGGAACACGATGCTGGCGCGCGGGGACACCTGGTCCGTCTTCGCCTCCCAGACCTTGGAGGGGATCTGGTAGCTGTCGTAGCGGGCGCCCGCGCCCACGACCACGCGGTCCGTGATGCGGTACTCGGCGTCCACGAAGCCGCCCAGGATGGTC
This sequence comes from Corallococcus sp. 4LFB, assembly GCF_046520365.1. Taxonomy (NCBI): domain Bacteria; kingdom Pseudomonadati; phylum Myxococcota; class Myxococcia; order Myxococcales; family Myxococcaceae; genus Corallococcus; species Corallococcus sp. 4LFB. The sequence continues at coordinate 1,338 of NZ_JBKGHJ010000532.1, read as the reverse complement.
TGCTTCGTGTCGTCCAGGGTCAGGCCGGGCAGCACGTTCTGGTTGTTCACCTGGTCGGCCTTCACGTCGCCGCCCACGGTGACGGACAGCCTGTCCAGGGAGAAGAGCGCGCGCGCCTCGCCGCCCAGGCGGCTGCGCTTGCCCAGCGTGTCCTCCAGCGCGCCGGTGATCTCGTTCTCCAGCGTCACGTTGCGGCGCTTGAAGAACGTGTAGGCCTGGGCGAACACGCGCACGTTGTCCGTCACCTGCTGATCCAGCTGCAGGGCGGCGTTCAGGTTCTGGACGTGCTCGTTGTCCTGCGCGGTGTAGTGGCAGCGGCCGCAGTTGCCCACGGTGGAGATGTTCTGGCCACCGGGCCGGCCGATGTTGCCGTCGGTGAAGTCCGCGTCCAGCGCGAGCGGCCCCACGCGGACCTTGCCGTTCACCTGGTGCACCAGCGAGTCCTCGTTGGTGTCCGTCTGGCCCAGCTGCTGGTTGTTGAAGAGCTGCGGGCCGTCCGAGCCGAAGCCGTAGTAGCCGAGCAGCGCCTCCACCGGGCCGCCGCGGCCGGCGACGTTGGTCTGCAGGCGCCACGTCTTGTCCTGGCCCGCGAGGATGCGCGCGTCGGCGCCCACGTTCTGGCCCTTGGCGATGAGGTCCGCGGGCTGGCGCTCGATGATGTTGATGACGCCGCTGAAGGCGTTGGAGCCGTAGAGCGACGAACCCGGGCCGCGGATGACCTCCACCTGCTTGAGGTTGGTCATCGGCGTCGTCTCATCCGCGTAGAACTGGCCCGTCCAGGGGTCCGTCAGCGGACGGCCGTCCTTGAGGAGCAGCAGGCGGTTGGACAGGTAGTTGGAGCCCAGGCCGCGCGCGCTCACCGCCGCCTTGCGCATGGAGCCCCGGCGGCACTCCATGCCGGGGAAGTACTGGATGGCCTCGCAGAGCGAGAACTGCCCGGTGCCCTCCAGCTCCTCCGCCGGAATCCAGGACACGGTGAGGGGCACGTCGGAGATGCGCTGGCTGCGCTTGGACGCCGTGGTGACGACGGCCTCGCTCAGCGCCAGGTTGATGTTCTTCTCCAGGTCGTCGACGCCGCCCAGGTCCGGGCCGTCCAGGCCGGAGAGGCTGGAGGGCGGGGGCAGCGCGCGGTCCGAGGTGGGCTCCGTGAAGGGCGCGCGGTCCGGGACGTTGTCGGCCGTCCGGGGCTGCGACGCCGGCAGCATCGCGCCGGCACCCAGCGCGGGCGCGGGCTGCGGGTTGGACGGGATGTCGGAGGTCAGCGGCCCGTCATAGGGCGACGGCGACGCGGGCGAGGCCACGGGCAGCGGATCCGCCACGGACGGGCCGACGCCAGGG
>NZ_JBKGHJ010000531.1:0-5291 GCF_046520365.1 Corallococcus sp. 4LFB | reverse complement strand
AGCGCCACGCGGACGAACTGGACCGCGAGCTGGGGGTCGGTGAGCCGGACGCCGCCGAGGAGCAGGAGAGCCTGGGCTGGGTGGTGGTGCGCACGGTGGCGCTGCTGGGCGCGGTGCTCGCGGCCATCTACCTCACGCTCAACGTGGGCCTGCGCCGGCTGATGGGCCTGCAGGGCGTGCCCGTGGGCAGGGCGTCGGTCGTGTCGGTGATGGAGCGCATCCCGTTGGACCAGCGGCGCACGCTCTTCGTCCTGAAGGCCGCGGACGAGTACCTGCTGGTGGGTGGCGGCGAGGGTGGCGTGCAACTGGTTTCGAAGCTGGACCGCGACGCCGTGGAGCGCATCCGCGCCGCGCGTCCGCCGTCGTCGCCGGTCTCCCTGAGTCCTTTCCTCCAGAAGCTCCTCTCCCGCCGGACTGGTGGCAGCACGCCGCCGCCGGGCGTCTGAAGGCCGTCCCGTGAACCGTTCGTCTCCCGCCGCCCGTCCGCTGCTGTTCCGCGCTCCGCCCTGGCTCTTCGCGGCCCTCGTGTCCCTGCACCCCTTCGTCGCGTCCGCGGCGAAGAAGGGCGGGGACGGGCTGCCGGATGAACTGGTGAAGGAGGCGGTGAACACCGACTCGTTCACCTCCCGTCCGCTCATCCTCATCCTCGCGCTCGCGGCCATGTCCCTGGTCCCGTTCGCGCTGATGATGGTGACCAGCTTCGTGAAGATTTCAGTGGTGCTCTCCATCGTCCGCTCGGCGCTGGGCACCCAGCAGATCCCCCCCACCCAGGTCATCACCGGCCTGGCCATCATCCTCACCGTCTACATCATGGCCCCCGTGGGCCAGGAGATGTACCGGGCGGGCGGCATCGACATCTGGTCCCGGGGAACGTCGGTGTTCTCCTCGGAGACGGTGGGGACGATGCTGGGGGCCGCGGACAAGTCCAAGGAACCCCTGCGCGAGTTCCTGATGAAGAAGGTCACCAACAAGGACCGCACGCTCTTCTACAGCCTGGCGAGGAAGATGCGGAAGGAGGAGGACCGCAAGGACATCGGCCCGAACGACTTCATGGTCATCGTGCCGGCCTTCGTCGTGTCCGAACTGAAGGAGGCCTTCCAGATTGGCTTCCTGCTGTTCGTGCCCTTCATCGTCATCGACATGGTGGTGGCCAACATCCTGCTGGCGCTGGGCATGCACATGCTGTCGCCCACGACCATCTCCATGCCCTTCAAGCTGCTGTTGTTCGTGCTCGTGGACGGCTGGTACCTCATCGCCAAGGGCCTGGTCATCGGCTACCTGTAAGGAGCCCGTACTCCCATGAATCAGCTCACGTTCATCACCCAGGAGGCGCTGTTCCTGGTGCTCGTGGTCTCCGCGCCGCCGGTGCTCATGAGCCTCCTGGTGGGCTTCATCATCGCCCTGTTCCAGGCCACCACGCAGATCCAGGAGCAGACGCTCACGTTCGCCCCCAAGGTCGTCCTCGTCTTCGGCGTGCTGGCCATGACGGGCCCGTGGATTGGCGGACAGCTGCTGCGCTTCACCTTCCACGTCTTCGACCGCTTCCCGGCGCTCATCGGCAGATGAACATCGGCGAAGCCATGGCCGAGCTGGGCGCTCGGGTCAACCTGTCGGTCACCATCTTCACCGTGGCGCTCATCATGTGCCGCGTGATGCCCATCCTCATCTTCAGCCCGTTCCTGGGCGGCGAGGTCGTTCCCTCGGAGATGAAGCTGGGCCTGGGCCTGATGGTGTCCGTGGTGTTGTTCCCGTCCGTCGCGGACCGGATGGACAAGATTCCCCTGAGCGCGCTCCCCTACATCGGGCTGCTCCTCAAGGAGATCTTCATCGGGCTGTCGCTGTCGTACATCGTCAACGTCGTCTTCGACGCGGCCCGGGTCGCGGGCAACTTGATGGACACCATGGCGGGCAGCAACAACGCCCAGCTCTACGTGCCGCAGCTGGGGCAGCAGGTGTCGCTCTTCTCCAGCCTCAAGGTGCAGCTGTGCGTGGTGCTGTTCCTGTCGCTGGACGGACACCACGTCATCATCCAGGCGCTCGCGGACAGCCTGGCCGTGGTGCCGCTGGAGGGCTTCCCGCACTTCAGCCGGGGCGCGTGGCCCTTCTTCGACCTGATGATCCGCTCCTTCGCGAACCTGCTGAAGATCAGCCTGGCGCTGGCGGGGCCCGGCATGGTGGCCGCCTTCGCCACCGACCTGGCCATGGGCGCCATCAACCGCGTGGCCCCGCAGATCCAGGTCTTCTTCATCTCGATGTCGCTCAAACCGCTGATGAGCGTGCTCATCATCTTCGTCTCCATCCACGTCATCATCAGCCGCATGCAGGTCGAAATGGCCTCCATGCTGCGCATGGTGCGGCAGGCCATCCAGCTGCTGGGCTGAGGACTCCCGGGACCGCACCATGTCGGACGAGAGTGGCGACAAAACAGAGGAACCGTCCCAGAAGAAGCTCGACGACTCCCGCAAGAAGGGTCAGGTCTGGAAGAGCAAGGACCTGACGGGCGTCGCCGTGCTCGTCGCCGGCCTGGGCATCGCCCGGGGCACCTGGGGGACGGTCGAGGCGGAGATCTCCTCCCTCTTCCTCTTCACCTTCGACATCATCGCGCATCCGGACCGCCTGGACCTGGCGATGTCGCAGGTCCTCTACATGGCGTTGAAGTCGCTGGCCGTCCTCACGATTCCGGTGGCGGCCGGGGCCGCGGCGATGGGTGGGCTGATGGAGTTCCTGCAGGTCGGGTCGCTCTTCACCATCGACCCCGTCATGCCGAAGTTCGAAAAGCTCAACCCCATCGCGGGCTTGAAGAACATGTTCACGAAGAAGGCCTTCGTCGAACTGCTCAAGAACCTCATCAAGATTTCCGTCGCCGCCTATGTCGTCTACGGCGTGGTGCGCGACTCGATGCCCCTGGTCATCGAAACGGTCCGGCAGGACACGCACGGCATCATGGCCATCCTGGGGGAGATCATCTACCGGGTGGGCGCGCGCATCGTGCTGCTCTTCGTCGTCTTCGGCGTGTTCGACGTGTGGTGGCAGCGCAAGTCGTACATGAAGGACATGATGATGACGAAGGAGGAGGTCAAGAAGGAGTACAAGCAGAGCGAAGGCGACCCGCACCACAAGGCCAAGCGCAAGGAGCTCCACCACGAGATCATGGAGGCGCCCAGATGGAGGCGGTGAAGGACGCGAGCGTCATCGTCACCAACCCGGACCACGTGGCCGTGGCGTTGCAATACGATCAGAACAAGGACGGGGCCCCGCGCGTGCTGGTGAAGGGCATGGACGCCAAGGCGGAGCGCATCAAGGCGCTGGCGAGGGACGCCGACGTGCCCCTGCTGCGCAACGTGCCGCTGGCGCACGCGCTGTTGCGGGTGGAGGTGGGCGAGGAGGTCCCCGAGGAGCTCTACGACGCGGTCGCGGAGGTCCTCAACTTCGTCTACGGGCTGAAGCAACAGCAGAACGCGGCGCCCCCGGCGCGCGCCTGAGGAGGAGGCCATGGCCAGCGACGAAGAGGCGGACATCGCCATCGCCATCAAGTACGACACCAAGGCGGACGGCGCCCCGCGCGTGGTGGCCAAGGGCATGCGCCTCAAGGCGGAGAAGATCCGGGAGATCGCCAGGCAGTACGGCATCCCGGTGATGCGCAACGTCTCCCTGGCGCACGCCCTGTACCGGGTGGACGTGGGCCAGGAGGTCCCCGAGGAGCTCTACGACGCGGTCGCGGAGGTGCTCAACTTCGTCTACGCGCTCCAGCGTGAGCAGCAGGGGGGCGGACGCTGAAGGGGGGCTGGACGCGGGCCCCCACCTGTATTGAAGTCGGTCCACCATGGCCAGAATCAATAATCAGCCCCCCAGCACCGCGCTTTGGCCCTGGGGCGGCCCCCGGAGTGTCCGCGAGCGGCTGGTGGACCCCTCCCAGCTCGACCGGGCGAAGAAGGCGCGCAAGGCCGGCAACATCAAGAACCCGTCGCTGCCGTCGGCGGCGCTGCTGGACTTCATCGGACCCGCGCATTCCTCCGAGGAGCTCCGGCTGCCGCTGCCGCCGCACCCGGGCGGGCACGACGCGGACCTGGAGGGCTTCAGCGACCGGCCCCACCTGGCCAGCGTCGCCGACCGCGGGGACGACGGGCAGCGCCGCATGCTGGAGCGTGGCCTCGCCAGGGTGAACGCGCCGCCGGAGCGCCTGGAGCGCCTCAAGGCCCTGCTGCAGCGCGAGTCCGCGATGCTCGGCCTGGTGGACCAGGTGAGCGCCGAGTCGCAGGAGATCATCCGCCGCATGTGGGAAGAGCAGAAGGACGAGGGTTACTGACGCATGGCGGCGCTGGACCCCGAGGACCCGCAGGACGAGGCGAAGCTCACCGCGCTCCTGCAGCGCTGGGCGGAAGGGAAGGCCACGCTCCGCGAGGTGCGCGGCTATTCCAACGACGAGCTCTACGCCATCGCCAAGACGGCCTACTACTTCTTCTACCAGGGGCGGGTGGCGGAGGCGCGCACGCTCTTCCAGGGGCTCTACGCCGTCAACCCCACGGACGTGTACTTCGCCAAGGCGCTGGGCGTGGTGGAGATGGCCGCGGGCAACGGACAGGGGGCGCTCGCCGCCTTCGACGTGGCCGCGAAGCTGGCCCCGCAGGACCCGGCCGTCTACGTGGGCCGCGCCGAGGTGAAGCTGGCCCTGGGCCAGAAGCCGCAGGCGCTGGAGGACCTTCGCCGCGCCGCGGCGATGACGCCGGTGGATGATCCCGTGGTGCGCAAGGCCGGAGCCATGGTCAGCGCGCTCACCCGCCGTTAGCGGGGCCGCGCCGCGGCTCGGGATTCCGGGGCTTGAGGAGCTTCAGGTGTTTCTAGGCACCCTGGATCTTCTGCTAGGGTGTTTCGTGTCATCCATTTCTCTCCTACCCAAAGGACAGCGCAATGACGACCCCGACCCCTGATCCGCGAGTCCCCGCCACGATGCCGCCGGCGGCGCCTGAAGAGGTGACCAAGAAGCGCGACGGCCTCATCACGGGTCTGGACGCGGCCGCGAAGACCGCGACGGGGACCCTGCAGGCGGTGCTCCGGAAGATGTCCGAGCTGCTCGCGAACACGAAGGATGGCGCGCAGCTGAACATGAACCTCTACGAGGACGTGAAGACGGCCTTCAACCGTCACCTCCAGGAGGCGGAGAAGAACCCGAAGCTGGCGGCGGACATGCCCGCCGTGCTCATCAACGCCGTCGAGTGGATGCAGGAGTACATCTCGTCGCGCGGCTTTGACAGCCCGCCGGCCGCCGCCGCCGCGCCGGCCGCCACGGCTCC
>NZ_JBKGHJ010000530.1:0-5311 GCF_046520365.1 Corallococcus sp. 4LFB | reverse complement strand
GGTGCTCACCTCGCCGGTCGGTTCGTCGGGTCGCCTCGGGGCTCGCGCCACAACCCAGGGCATGGAGCGCCAGCAGCAGCGCGCTGGACGTGAAGACAGATCGGTTCCGCATCAGGCAGGGGGTATCCGTGCACGGGGGGCCACACGACGGGCAGCGGCCGCGACGCCTTCGCCTGCGGCCCTCGTCACCCTCGCCACCACCCCCGGGCTCACATGCCACGGGAGGTTCGGGCGCTCGGCTGGTCTCGGTGGCCCGGTGAAAGCGTTCTCAGCCGGGGCCTTTGCAAACCGCGGCGGCCGTGAACACTTCCCATCACGACAAGGGCCTCCAGAGCCCCCGTCCGGCCGGCTCCCCCAGCGCGGCGCCCGCCTGCCCCGGACGACACTTCCGTTTTCCCGAAGTTTCGCGTCCGGATTCTCTATTTGCCGAAGAGTACCGGGACTCCTATTTGAGAGGGGTTGGCTCCCCGTGCCTTCCCCAGGTGACCGCCTTGGAATCCCTCCACACCATCGGCAGCCCCCTCATGTGGGGCGCCTTCATCGCATTTGTCATCGCGATGCTCGCGCTGGACCTCGGTGTCTTCCACCGCAAGGCCCATACGGTGAGCTTCAAGGAGGCCGGTGCGTGGAGCGCGGTGTGGGTGACCCTGTCGCTGGCGTTCAACGCCTTCCTGTGGTGGCGCTTCGGCGCCGGGCCGGGCATGGAGTTCCTCACCGGCTACCTCATCGAGAAGTCGCTCTCCGTCGACAACATCTTCGTCTTCGTCGTCATCTTCTCCACGATGAAGGTCCCGGCCCTCTACCAGCACCGGGTCCTCTTCTGGGGCATCCTGAGCGCGCTGGTGCTGCGCGCGGCGATGATCTTCGCGGGCGTGGCGATGCTGGAGCGCTTCCACTGGCTCATCTACGTCTTCGGCGCCTTCCTCATCCTCACGGGCGTGAAGCTCTTCATCCAGCGCAACCACGAGGAGCACCCGGAGGACGGCTGGCTGATGCGCACCGCCCGCCGAGTGATTCCCTCCACGCCGCACTTCCACGGGCAGCACTTCCTCACGGTGGAGAACGGCCGGCGGCTGGCGACGCCGCTGCTCATGGCGCTGATGCTGGTGGAGGCCTCCGACGTGCTCTTCGCGCTGGACTCCATCCCCGCCATCTTCGCGGTGACGCGCGACCCGTTCATCGTCTTCACGTCGAACATCTTCGCCATCCTGGGCCTGCGCTCGCTCTTCTTCCTGATGGCCGGCGCGATGGAGAAGTTCACCTACCTGAAGGTCGGCCTGTCCGGCGTGCTCGTCTTCGTGGGCGCGAAGATGGCGCTGGTGGACGTGGTGCACCTGTCCCCGGCCATCTCCCTGGGCGTCATCGCGCTGGTGCTGGGCGCCAGCATCGTGGCCTCGCTGGTGAAGGCGCGGAACACGCCGCCGCACGCGCCCAACGGTGACACGTCACCGGAGGCGCCGCGGAGCACGCCGTCCACCGCGGAGAGCTGACGCTCCCGCGGCACCACTCAACTTCCGGCTGTGGGTCCCATGGGGTGTGGGGCTCCGGGCCCGGGCCCTCGAAGCGCATGAGGGCTCGGGCCTCTTTTTTCAGAAGGCCCGCGACAGCTCCATGAACTCCGCCCACGAGCGGATGGCGTCCTCGAACTCTTCCAGGGGCAGGTCCTGGGAGCGTCCGGGGATGGCCACCTCGCTGTGGATGGAGGCCCGGGCCCGGTTGAGCTCCAGGCTCCAGGTTTCGCCGGTGACGTCCCAGCGGTCGCGGCGTCCCTGACGCAGGGCCGCCAGCACGCGCAGCAGCCCCCGCGCCCGGTTCGGGTCCGGGCGCAGCTCCTGGGCGAGGTAGTCCGCCAGCACGTCATCGGGCGGCAGGCCACTCACGACCGCCCGTCCCTGCTGATCCCACGTGAATCGCAATGTCCTGGGCACGGCCGTGAAGGTCGCACAGTCCGTGGATCGCCGGCCACGCCCCGCCCCCGTCGATTGCGCCGGAACCCGACACTGCGGCCCGGCCGCGTGCGGCAGCGAACGGGCGTCTCCGCCCGGAGAACAGCGACCTGTCAGGAGGTGGAAAAGCAAAAGGCCGTGAGCCCCAGGGGACTCACGGCCTCTTGTTTGAAGTGGGCGCGGCAGGTTTCGAACCTGCGACCCCTGCCGTGTGAAGGCAGTGCTCTACCGCTGAGCTACGCGCCCTGCTGTCTGCCGTCCGCCGCGCGACCGCTGCGCAACGAACGCGGCGGTAAATGCCATCCGCCCGCGCAGGTGTCAACGCATTTTCTGGGAGGATTCTTCCGACAGCGACTCCAGCTTCGCGTCCAGCTCGCGCAGGCGGCGCTTGAGGCCCGCGAGCTGCTTTCCCACGGCCTTGAAGTCCCCCTTCGGCGCGAAGTGCAGGGCCTTCATGACCTCTTCCTGCCCGCGGTCCAGGGCCTGCTTGCCGCGCTGGACCCGGCCAATGGCCTGGGCCACGGCCAGGGCGCGCTTCTCGTCGGCCATGAGCTTCTCCATGGCCATGCTGGACAGCCCCAGCGCCTGCTTCTTCAAGTCGTCCCGGATGCCCATGGCGGGTGTCCTCCTGGCCCTCAGGGGCCGTCGGGGAACTCGGTCTTCAGCGCGGCGAAGACGCGGTCCGCGATGCCCTTGTAGCGCATGCGTTCGATGAGGGGCTGCAGGTCCCCCCGCATGGAGATGCGCGCTTGAGCACGGCCTCCACGGGGTCCAGCGTGCCCAGCAGCAGCTGCTTCCAGACGGAATAGGGCGCGCGGGCCAGGTACACCGGCTCCAGCTCCTCCAGGTCGTCCGGATCCGACAGCACCCGGGCCCGCTTGATGTCGCAGTCGCCGGGCTCCACGTGGACGACGAAGGACGTGTCCAGCTTGCCCTTCTCCGCCTCGATGATGGCCCCGAAGTCGCCCTTCCAGCCCTTGCCGGCGATGGCGCACTCCGGGTCTGCATTGGTGAGCCGGACGGCCTCGTCCAGCCATTCCTTCGACGGAAACTTCGGCATCGCGCCTCCCTACCCCCTACGGAAGATGCTCTTGATGCTGGAGAAGAGCCCCCGGTCGTCGTTGCTCGCCCCGCTGCTGCTCGACGGGGCGGCCTGCGCGTTGCGCGAGGCGACTTCCTGCAGGGCCTTCTTCAACTGCTCGGGCGTGTCGCGGGTGGCCAGATCCACCTTGCGCGACATGCCGCTCGCGTCCTCCACCTGCACCTGGAGCAGACACTCCTCGGTGAGGCGGAAGTCGATTTTCCGGCCCGCAGCGGCGGCCGGCACCCGGACGGTGCCCAGGTACTCGTTGTCCACCATCAGGTCGCTGTCGCCCTGGTAGATGTCCAGCTCGATGAAGGGAGCCCCCGGCTGCTGCGGCGGCGGCAGGCGGAAGCTCTTCACCATCGGGATGAGCGAGTTCTTCTCGATGATGCGCTTCACGCGGCCGTTGGGCATCGCGTAGCCGATGGGCATGGACAGCGCGTCCAGCAGCGTCACCGCGTCGATGCTGCCCAGCGAGTCGCCCAGCAGCGCCGCGCCCAGGGCCACGCACTCGTCCGGGTGCACGCCCTTGCGCGGGGCCTTGCCGAAGTGGGCCTGGATCTTCTGCTGCACCAGCGGCATGCGGCTCTGGCCGCCCACCAGGATGATCTCGTCGATCTCCGAGCGGCTGATGCCCTTCTCCGCGAGCACGCGGTCGCAGATGTCGAAGGTGCGGTCCACCAGGTCGCCGGTGAGGTTGTTGAGGTAGTCGCGGGTCAGCGGGATGCGCAGGTCCAACGGCTTGCCCTTGCGCTCCTCGATGTACGGCAGGTCGATGACGACGTTGGGGATCAGCGTCAGGTCGATCTTCGCGGCCTCGGCGGCGTTCTTGATGCGCTGGAGGGCGATGGGGCTTCCCGTCAGGTCGACCTTGGTCTCGTCGCGGAAGCGCTCCAGCACGTACTCCATGATGCGGTTGTCGAAGTCCGCGCCGCCCAGGAACGAGTCGCCGCCCGTGGCCAGCACCTCGAAGACGTTGCCGGCCAGGTGCAGCACGCTGACGTCGAAGGTGCCGCCGCCCAGGTCGTAGACGAGGACCTTCTGGTCCAGGCCCCGGTTGAAGCCGTAGGCCAGCGCCGCGGCGGTGGGCTCGTTGACGATGCGCTTGACGTCGAAGCCGGCCAGCCGCCCCGCTTCCTTCACCGCGTTGCGCTGGTTGTCGTTGTAGTAGGCCGGGACGGAGATGACGGCCGCGTCGATGGGGCCGCCCAGGAACTGCTCCGCGATGGTCTTCAGCTGCGACAGCACGAAGCTGGAGATCTGCGGCAGCGTGTAGAGCTTGCCGCCCAACGTCACGGCGGCGTCCCCGTTGGGGTCCTCGACGATGTCGTAGGGGAAGTACCCCTTGAGGTCCTCCACCGCCTTCGAATGGTACTTGCGGCCTATCAGCCGCTTGGTGCCCCAGAGCGTGTTCTTGGGGTTGGTGACCATCTGATCCTTGGCCACGCCGCCGACCAGCAGGTCGTTCTTGGAAGACAGCGCGACCACGGAGGGCAGGATGAGGTTGCCGCGATCCGTGGGGACGATCTTCGGGATGCGGTTGCGCACGGACGCCACCAGGGTGTTGGTGGTGCCCAGGTCAATCCCGACGATGCGAGGTCTGTCCGCCATGAAGGTCAACGTTCGCGGCTCAGGGGGAGGCCGCGCCCGTCCTCACTCTCTAGCACGTCGAGCCGTCGTGTGCGCGTTTCTAGGCGGACGCTTCCTCCCTGACTGTAGTTCTGGCCAGCCCGCCCACCAGGGGGGCTGATTCCAGCCCGGGCGGCTACAGCTCCCGGTCCGGATCCGGCCCCAGGTCGCGCAGGCGGATGGGCCCGTCGGGTTCCGGGGGCGGGAGGGTTTCGCACACCGCGTCAGGCCCGGCCGGCAGTTCGGCCAGGAAGCGTGACGGGGTGAGCAGCAGCCGTCCGTCCTCCCGGGGCAGCGAGGTGTGGGGGTACACGAGCCACAGCGCCTCCCGGGCCCGGGTGACGGCGACGTAGAAGAGGCGGCGCTCCTCCTCCTCGTTTTCGGGGTCGCGCGTGGCCTGCGACAGGGGGAAGCGCCCGTCCACGAGCCCCAGCACGAAGACGGTCCGCCACTCCAGCCCCTTGGCCTGGTGGACCGTGGTGAGGGTGAGCACGTCGTCGGGCGGCTCGCCGTCCAGGGCGGCCCGGGCGGAGAACTCGGCCACCAGGGCGATGGCGGACAGGAAGCGGGGCACGTCCTCGAAGCGGCCGGCGAACTCCTGGAGCTGGCGCAGGTCCTCCGCGCGGGGGTCCTCCCCGTCCGGGGTGGCCGG